>NZ_JBYRDV010000002.1:0-136332 GCF_058072725.1 Micrococcus sp. iso_229 | reverse complement strand
AGTCGGCGGAGTGGACGCAGATTGGGGGCGAAATCGGCGGGATCAAGCCGATCGCGTGTGTGCATCTTGTGACGGTGCGCCGGTCGGGCCGGAGGTTATCCACGTGCATCTTGTGACGGCCAGTGTGTGCATCTTGTGACAGCCACCCCGTCAGAATCGGCATGATTGCAACGATTCTGGAGGGTCCCCATGTAGTAAAACCACATGTATTCCTCCTGTAGTGGGGGGCGGTTTCGCTGTGCATCCGTGGATAGCCGTTCGGTGAGGTGGTCGCGGTCTGGGGTTCAGGCGGCCGGGGCCTGCTCCATGAGGGCCGCGTAGTCGGGAGCCAGCCCGCTGCGCTCCATGGCGTAGTCCTTCACGGCCTGGGTCAGGCGAGTGCGCAGGACGTTGATGCGCTTGCACAGGCCGCGGCCGCTGTAGCCGTACTCGTCGCTCAGGGCTGCGCGCTCGGCCTCGTCGGCCAGCTGGTAGCGCAGGAAGACCGCGGCGTCGCGGCTGGAGAAGACGGCGTTGTCTCGAGCCCAGGCGATCAGGGCGCACAGGTCCCGGGTGGCACGGCCGTTGTCGGCGGCCTCATCGTCGGCCGGCTCCTCGGCCAGCTGCGGCAGCCAGGAGGGCAGGGCCTCGACGTCGGACTGGCCGTCGTAGAGCTTGCGCTCGAGCAGGGAGTCCTTGAGCACGTCCATGGCGAGGTTGCCGATGCACGAGCCAGCCCGATGCAGGGAGGGCCGGCGGATCCACTTCCACGCTGCGGCGATGACGGCGGCGGAGACCTCCTCGCGGGCGGAGTGGTCTCCGTGCATGGTGGCCATGCGCATGCGGGTGTGACGGCCGGCGATCAGGGTGAAGCGAGGCAGCATCAGCTGGAGGACGGCGCGGGCGCAGTCCTCGTCGCCGACCGCGGCCTGCTCGAGCAGGCCGCGCATGATCTGCTCGCGGACCTCCACGGTGCTGCGGGCCACCGTCTGGACGAGCTCGATGCCGGTCTGAGCGCCGTGAGGCCAGGGGTGGGAGGTCTCGGCGTAGCGCACGGCCCACTCGGCGTTCAGGCGGTCGATCACGGTCGGGGCGTAGGTGGTGGTGCTCATCGGACTCGGTCCCTCCATCAGTGGTGTCCGGGCGTCCCGGACGGGTCACTGACCAGCCAAACGAGCAGGTCGGGAAACGAATCTGGATCTGGAGCTGGATCTGCCGATCGTCTGGATTTCCAGAACCTGGACCGCAGGAGATCGGCGTAATCATGCGGATGTGGGGGAGGGGCGGAGAAAAAGTTCCCGCACGGGAGGGACATCGGTTCCCGCGGGCGGCCTTTAGTCCGGTGAGAGATCGCCCGTCCAAGGAGCCCCCGTGATGTCCGAGCAGACCCCCGAGATCGTGACCGATGAGCAGCTGGCCAGCTTCGTGCGTGAGGGCCAGACCATGCGCGAGGCCGAGGCCGTCCTGGAGGCGGGTCTGGCGGACCTGTGTGCGCGGCCGTTCGACCAGGCCAGCCAGGAGGAGATGCGTCGCCTCCTGGACTCCGACCAGCTGCGCGAGGCCACCCTCATCGCCCGGCGGATGGGAGGGCAGGATCGGTGAAACTGCTCTCTCGCAAGAAGAAGACCGAACCCGCCGCGGAGGCGCCGGAGCAGAACAGCCCGACGCCGGCCAAGTCCAAGGTGAACAGCCTGGCCTCCCGGGTCCTGCTCTACGGGTTCTACGGGGCGATGGTGCTGTGCCTGGGCCTGTCCGGCCTGGCCGTGGTGCTGGCCGCTTCGACGGCCTCCCAGCCGGCGCCGACGGTGGAGGTGCCCGACACGTCCACAGCCGAGGGCGTGGCGACGTCCTACGTCTCGGCGTGGCTGCGTGCCACCCGCGACGACCAGAGCCTGCTGGAGCCCTACATCGGTGGCACGAAGATCCCCCAGCTGCCCGTGGAGCCGCTGGGCGTGCGCGACGTCGCCGTGGCCGGCGTCCAGCGCGGCCAGGACCCGAGCATCACCTCCGTGACCGTCGCCGCCCACGTGGAGCAGCGCTCCGGGGCGCCGAGCGCTCCGCAGGGAGCGGAGGCGACCAAGAGCCTGTCCCTGCTGGAGCAGGCGACCGCCTCGCCGACGTCCTCTGCCTCGCCGTCGCCGTCCCCGTCCGCGGCCAGTCCGTCTCCGGCGGCCGCGGCCACCACCAAGCCGGTCCCCTACACGCTGCGGTACTACCAAGTGGCCGTCCACGAGCAGGCCCCCGGCCAGTTGCAGGTCATCGGCTACCCCACCCCGGTGCCGGGGCCGGCTCACGGAGACCCCGTCACCCTGAACTACTCCCATCGGGTCGGCCCGGACACCGACCTGGGAAAGATGCTCGACGGCTTCCTCCAGGCCTACGGCGCCGGCCGCTCGGATGTCTCCCGCTTCCTGGCCCCCGGCTACAAGCTCGCCGCCATCGACCCCGCCCCCTACACCCGCCTGTTCATCCAGGAGATCCGCACCGATCAGGCCCTGGACTCCGTCCAGCCTGGCACCCCGGTGCGCGCCCTGATCCAGGCGGAGGCAGAGCTGCCCGATGAGCGCAACTCGCGTATGGGCGTGACGGTGCCGGTCACCGTGACCTTCCGCGACGGCCGATGGGAGGTGACCTCCCTCGACCCGGCCCCCCTGATCGACACCTCAGCCCCTCAGTCCACCCCGACCCACTGACCCCTCATCTCTGAAAGGGAGACCTCGTGAACGTCTTCACCCCGTACCTCCACTCTTCCCTCACGCTCGGCGCCAACTTCTTCACCTCGATCAACAACCTGATCTCCCAGGCCCAGGTCGTGCTCAACGCGCTGATCATCTTCCTGGGCGTGGTGATCTTCCTGATCGGCTCGGCCCGCGGCAAGTGGACCCTGCCGGCGATCCTGCTCTCCGCTCTGGCCGGCGGCCTGTTCATCTGGGGCGGCGTGGCCGGCGTCCAGTGGGCCGCGGACTCCGCCGGCACGACCATCAAGTGATCGGCCAGGAGTAAGCCATGACCGAGACCGGACGGTTCTACAGCAGCATCCGCCGCATCCCCACCACGCTCTACCGGCTGCCCGACGGCACCCGCGTGCCCGGGGGCCCCTACACGCTCGTGCAGGGCGTGGGCGGGGCGATCACGGTGGCGCTGCTGTGGGCCGTCCGGAGGTCCTGGACCACCGGCTTCGACCTGCTCGACTTCGCCGGCGCCCTGGCCGCTGGCTTGGCGGTCACCTGGCTGCTGCGCTTCGCCCCGGACAACCTCCACGAGCTGAGCCTGGTCATCACCGGAGCCTTCCTGGCCTGGTCCAAGCCGCCCCACGGGCATTACCGCGGCGAGACGTTCGCCCCCAAGAAGGCTCCCGCAGGGATGCCCGAGAAGCCCTCCACCCCTACCGCTCCCGCCCGCGCGATGTCCACCGACGAACCGCAGGGCGAGCCCGCGCCGACGTACCGGCCGATGGGCACCTCCTCCGTGGCCCGACTCCTCCAGCAGAGCACGACCGAGAACAAGGACACCCAGCGATGAAGAACTCCCTCCTGTACCTGCGCGAGAACCTCATGTGGACCTCCACGGGCACGGTGTGGGCAATGTGGCGCGTGCACGGGCTGCCCTACGGCTTCGGTAAGGGCGAGCACAAGGAGCGGGCCATGCTCGCCCACCAAGCCCTCTTCCAGGGCCTGCGCGGTGAGGCCATGCTCATGGGCCTGTGCGCCGAGCTCGACCCCGCCGCCGTCGTCGAGCGCATGCTCGACGGTGTCGACCTGGAGCAGTGCCCCAACTACCTCGAGGAGGTCGAGCTCTCTTTGGACGAGCTCGAGACGATCCCCGTGGGCGAGCGCGCCTACTGGCTGGCCGTGCCGCTGCCGTCCAAGTCGATCACCGACCGCCTCCAGACCCTGATCCGCTCCGTCGACGGCAAGCTGCGCGAGCAGCTGGCCCTGCCCACCTGGCGACCCACGGAGGCGGAGATCCAGGCTCTGGGGCGCACGGCCGAGCACATCGGCCGGGCCATCCCCGCCGCCTTCAAGGCTGTCCCCTCCTCTCCGGCCGAGGTCGCCTGGATCTACGCGCACTCCCAGAGCCGGGGCCTGGGATCGGATCCCACCGCGCCCGCTGGCGGAGAGGACGTGCAGGCGTTCACCTCCGGGGCGAGCATTCCCGAGCCGCTCGTGGACGAGGGCGGCCAGTCCGACGTCAGCGCCAAGGAGAGGCTGAACCCCTTCGGCCGCCGGTACGTGAAGATCGCCTCCGAGACCACCGCAGGACAGGCCTCGTACCAGGTGGTGATGGCCCTGACTGCCGGCCCCCGCGAGGGCTTCACCTTCCCCGACGACGAGTACGTCTCCTACATCGACTCCCTCAGCGTCAACGCGGACTGGATCATGCGCATGAACGTGCTGCCGGCCAAGCGCGCCGCCGCTCGGAACAAGCGTGCCGAGGAGAAGCTCAACGAGGAGTACAACCAGCAGGAGGGCGACTCCCACGCGATCACCGGCGGATCCACCCGCCTGGACGCGATCGCCGAGGACCTCAAGGCCTACCACGCCGCACTGAACTCCTCGGAGGCCGAGGTCTCCGTCGACGTCGCGGTGATGTTCATCGTCGGCGCCGAGACCCCCGAACAGGCCCAGGACCAGGCCCAGATGATCCAGGCGGCCTACTCGGCGCGCGACTTCAAGGTGATCACGCCCCTGGGCTACCAGGAGTCGCTGTGGTGGGCGTGCCTGCCAGGCACGCCGGCCTCCTCCGTGGTGAAGAAGCTCGAGCTGCTGGTCACCGGCCGGCACCTGGCCTTCGGCGTGCCCATGGTGACCGACGCGCTGGGCACCCGCACCGGATTCCGGCTGGGCACGAACATCTCCTCCTCGCGCCGCAGCCCGGTGTTCATGAACATCGGCGGCCTCATGGAGGCCGACATGTCCGGCTCGTTCGCCGTCACCGGCGAGAACGGCTCCGGCAAGTCCACCCTGCTGAAGATCGTGGCCGGCAACGTCTTCGACCGCGGAGGCCAGATCGTGGCCCTCGACCGCTCCGACAACACCGAGTGGGCGGCCCTGGGTCGACTGCTCACCGAGCGCGAAGGCTCCCAGCCCACCGTCGTCGAGCTCGGCGACACCCGCTGGTCGATCGACCCCCTGCGCCTGTTCCCGGGCAAGGTCGCCGCGCGCGTGACCCGCTCCCTGGTCTCCGTGCTGCTGGGCTTCGGCTCGAACTCCGCCGAGGGCCGGCTGCTCGGCCAGCTGCTGCACCCCGACTACGCGCAGGAGCACCAGATCACCTCCATGGGGTCCCTGGTAGCCCACCTGCTCTCCGGCCAGGGCTTGGCGGGGGAGGAGCCGGAACAGACCCGCGCGATCGCGTTCGGCCTCCAGAACGTGCAGTCCACCGAGTTCGGGCCCCTGCTCTTCGACGAGTCCCTGCCAACCCTGGACCTGTCCTCGCGCTTCCTCACCTTCTGCACCCGCGGCGTGGAGCTGCCCCGACGCCACGAGCTGGAGTCCGCCGCGCTGAAGGCGGAGCTGCCGGTGGAGAAGGTCATCGGCCGCGCCCTCTATGCCCTGATCGTGGCCATCAGCCGCGTCGTGCTCTACGCCGACGACTCCATCGAGTCGCTGATGATCGTCGACGAGGCCCACCACGCCACCGGCTCCCCGGAGACCGAGCTGGAGCTGTCCAACGTGGTCCGCTACGGCCGCAAGCACAAGGCCGCCGTGGCGTTGGGCTCGCATGACGCGTCAACGGACTTCGGATCCCAGCAGCTCCAGGCGCTGATCCCCGTGCGTATCGTCTGCCGTTCCCGCGACTCCAAGATGGCCCAGCGCAACCTCGACTGGATGGCCGACATGGGGCAGGACGAGTGGGTCGAGCTGGTCACCTCCGGGCTCTCCCCCCTGGACGACAACGAGGAGGTGGCCCCCGAGCGCCGCGGTGAGGCGTTGATGCGTGACGCCTACGGAAACGTCGCCAAGATCAAGGTGCTTCCTCCGCTCTCGCCGGCCCGCTTCAAGGCCGTGATGAGCTCCCCGCCCAAGCGCGGAGCCTCCACCGAGACCGCCAAGGAGCTGGTGCACGCATGAGCGCACGCGGATGGATGCGACGAGCTGGCGTCAGCGCTGCCGTGTTGCTGACCATGCTCTGGGCCGCCCCGGCCGCCTCTGCGGCCCCGGCAGCCCCGGCGCAGTCGGGGGTGATGGGCCTGGAGGAGTGGTCCCAGCAGGTCACCGACTCCTCCGGTGTGCCCATCTCCAAGTACGAGGCACTGCCCCTGGACCACGGCGCCGGAGGCATTGACATCAACCCCGCCCGCGACGCGCTGGTCTCCGTGCTCGACTTCTTCTGGGGCCTGCACTACATGTGCGTGACCACGTGCATGTGGCTGCTGCACACCCTGCTCGGCTTCCAGTGGGTCTCCTGGTTCTCCGGCCCGATGGAGGTCCTCGGCCAGAACTTCGGGCAGCTGGTCGCACAGATCCACTGGATCCCGCTGGCGGCGATGATCTCCGGCACGACCATCGGCCTGCTGTTCTTCATGCGCAAGCGCGGCGCGGCCTGGGGGGAGATGTTCGTCTCCGTGATGATGGTCGTGGTCGCTACGAACATCGCGCTGAACCCGGTCGCCTACATCACCGGCCCGGACGGCGTCCTCCAGACCTCCCAGCAGACCGCGGCGCAGATCGCCGTGGAGGCCACCGGAGGCAAGGGCGCGATGGACGGCGGCGCGGACGCCTCCTCGGCCCTGGGCCAGTCCGTGATGGCCGACCTGACGGACGCGATGCTGCGCGGGCCCTCCCAGGCCGTCGCCTTCGGCCAGTTGCTCGAGGGCGGCTGCGCCAGCACCTTCACCGAGACGATGAAGGCCGCGGACCCCATGGACGTGGAGTCCAAGTCGGTGATGGACCCGGTCAAGGGGTGCAGTGATTCGGCCAAGAGCTGGTCCGAGTCGACCTCCTTCACCAAGGTCGCCCCCATGCTCATGACCAACCTGGGCTCGGCAGCCTTCGCCGTGCTCGTGGCCACCATGGCGGTGGTGCTGTTCCTGGCCGTGCTCATCGCCCTGTTCTACGGGGTCTACCAGGCGCTGGCCGTGATGATCTCGATCCTGCCGGGCACCTCCCGCAAGGAGTTCTTCGGCGCGTTCGTCGGCGTGATCGCCTGTGGTGTGGTCATCGTGGCCGCGATCGTGCTCGTGGCCGTGTCCCTACGCCTGGTGGCCAGCATGTTGCTGACCACCGCAGCCCTCGGCGTGACCCTCCAGATGCTGTTGCTGGTGCTCATGCTGATCGCGCTGATCTGGCTGGTGCTGCGCGTGCGTCACGGGATCATGAAGAAGGGCGACCAGACCGCCCGCTGGCTCTCGCGCTTGGGCGCCGGCCAGGAGAAGAAGTCCAGCGTGCCGATGAAGTCGCTGGTGGGCATGGCCGGCACGGCCCTGGGCGGCTACAAGTTCGGCCGCCTCGGTCTGGCCAAGGGCGGCGGCCAGGACGGGCCTGCGCGCTCCCGGCCGACCGGCGGCGGCGCCGGCCCCTCGGGCGGCTCCGATACGCCCAGCGGAGGACCGCGCCGGCCGGATCCCCGCGGCCCCCAGGTCTTCGGCCGTGCCGCGCGCGCCGACGGCGGTAGCGGGCCTGCGCGCCGGCGCCGTCCGGGCGGGCAGCTGCCCCCGGCTCCGCTGGTGCGTGCCGTCGGCGTCGGGGCGGCTGCCATCGGTGGTCCGATGGGTGGGGCGGTCAACGTCGTTGCCCAGGGCGCGGCCTGGTCCATCGAGCGCCAGAACCGCAAGGAGCTCACCGGCCCCGGCAAGCCCCAGCGGGTGCCTCGCCAGTCCCGGATCACGGTGGGCAGCGACGGCAAGGCCACCGTGACCCCCCGCCGGCCCGAGGTCGTGGAGGGCACCGTCGTGGATTCGAGCCAGGGCCCCCAGCAGCCCCCGCGGCGGCCGCGGTCGGACAGCACGGAGGCCACCCAGCGGATGCGCGAGCGCCTCCGGGCCGCCCAGGGCCCGCGAGGGCAGCACGCATGAAGCGCCGCGCCGTCTTCATCGGGGCCGGCGCCGTGGTGGCCGTCGTCGCCTTCGTGGTGGTGCTGATCCTGCTGATCATCCTGATGATCGGCGGCGCCCAGCAGAAGCTGAAGATGCAACAGTCCTCCCTCTCCTGTGTCGTGGGGGGCCTGAGCGCCGCAGACGGGTCCCTGGCCATCCCGCTGATGGGCCGGGTCACCTCCGACTACGGGCCGCGCCCGAACCCCTTCGGGCCCGGGTACATCCCCCCGGGCTACACGAGCGAGGCGCCCTTGCTTTTCCACGGTGGCGTGGACATCGGCGGCATCCCCGAGGGCACCCCCATCAACGCCGTCATGGGCGGCACGGTCATCGGCACCAACATGGAGGGTGAAGAGGGCGGCAACATCCTCAAGATCGACTCGGGCAACGGGATCGAGTGGCGCTATGTCCACCTCGCCAACGGCACCACCGTGGTCAAGCCCGGCCAGCAGGTGAAGGCCGGGGACCACCTGGCCGGAGCCGGCGAGACCGGCGTGGCCACGGGCGTGCACCTGCACCTGATGCTCTACGTCAACGGCGAGCGGTCCAACCCGCAGACCTGGCTGGCCGAGCGCGGCCTGATCCTGGAGAAGGGCCAGATGCCCCGGCTGACCTCTCCGGCCGGCGGCGGTGCCGCGCAGGCGGCGTCCTCGAGCTCGGCAGCAGCCTCCTCAAGTTCGGCTCCCTCGGCCAAGTTGGCCAGCGGATCCTCGCCCGCGGGCGCCGCAGCCTCGGACGGGCAGCCCCCCAAGGTCAACGGGCCGGTGCGGATCACCTTGCCCGAGGGCAGCGAGTGGACGCTCTCCCCGGAGCAGGTGGAGAACGCGGCCCTGATCATCGGGGTGGCGCGCGAGCTCAACATCTCGGACAAGGGGATCCAGGTGGCGCTGATGACCGGGCTCCAGGAGACCATGCTCCAGAACATGGCGAACCCGACCCTGCCGGAGTCCATGAACTTCCCGCACCAGAAGACCGGCACCAACAAGGACTCGGTCAACGTCTTCCAGCAGCGCACCGTGGCCGGCTGGGGAAGCGTGCCGGAGCTGATGAACCCCGAGTACGCCGCACGAGCGTTCTTCGGCGGCCCAACCGGCCCGAACAAGGGCATGCCCCCGGGCCTGCTGGACATCCCCGGTTGGGAGGGCATGGCCCCCGGGTCGGCTGCCCAGGCCGTACAGAACTCGCGCCACCCCGACGAGTACAACAAGTGGGAGAACGCGGCGAACCAGATCTTGGGCCAGGTCACCGGCACCACCCCCATGATGTGCCAGGGCGCCGGCGGGGCTGCGGCCGCAGCCAGCGCCACCTCCAGCACCGCCCCCGAGGGCAACCACGCCCTGGACGAGGACACCAAGCGCCTGGAGATCCCGGCCGACTTCTCGCGCTCGAAGATCGTCTCCCGCGCCGAAGCCGGCATCGGCGGCACCTACACCTACGGCGCCGCGGACTTCCGATCCTGGGATGCCACCGGGCTGGTCTCACGCGTCTACCAGGACAACGGGATCGACATGCCCCGCCAGGCCCCGTGGACCGTGGGCAAGCGCACCGAGACCCCGCAGCCCGGCGACATCGTCGCCCAGAAGTGGGACCCCACCCGCGGGCGGTGGGAGCACGTGGGCATCTACGTCGGCGACGGCATGATGATCTCCGCGATCAACGAGTCCGCCGGCACCCGCAAGCACCCGGTCACCCAGACCGGCACCGACACCGTCTACTTCGACGTGATCCAGGAGAAGAAGTGAGCCGCACGGACACCACCCGCCACCCCCAGGAGCCCCAGCCCCGCCAGGGGCGGGCCTGGCCCTTCCTGGTCGGCGCTCTCGCCGCGGCAGGCGCCGGCGCGTGGCTGCTCACCGGCACCCCCGGCGAGCAGGCGCCGGAGGGACCGGCCCCCACCCCCACGGCGGCCGCGAACTCCACGGCCGGGGCCTGGCCTCAGCCGTCGGCCAGCACCGCCCCGGCCAGCGCTGCGAGTCAGGAAACGAATCGGGAAACGACCCCCTCCACGGGGCCGTCGAAATCTGGAAACGCCCAGGTCAGCCCGTCATCGGTCAGTGCGGCGCGCAGCTCCCAGATCGAGGTGGAGAAGGCCGCCCAGGAGCGAGCCGTCCAGGGTCTGGACCCCGACGCCCGCAAGCGTGCCGAGGACGTGGCCAGCCGGTTTGCGCAGGCCATGAACGCGCGCACGTGGCAGACCAGCCGGCAGCAGTGGCGGGAGGCACTGGCACCCACGGTGAGCCCTGAGCTGCTGAAGACGCTCGACGTCGATCGGGACTGGGAATCCGACGCCCAGCACCGCTTCGTACAGGCCAAGGCCAGCACGTCGGTGCAGGTGCTCGAGTCGCGCGCGCAGACCGTTCAGGGCGAGCGCGTCGACGTCGCGCTCATGGTGGCCACCGAGACCACCGGCGAGGACCCCTGGGTCACCGCGCCGCGGACCGAGCGCCCCATGACCGTCGTCGTGGACACCACCCAGAACCGGGTTGTTGAACAGATCGACATGACCCCGCACGGCGGCCTCTGAGACGCCCCCCCCGGCCAGGCCCTACGACACGTAGACCAGCGGCTGCGACATCTTCACGCGAGCTCCCCAGCGGGAAGCCGTGCCATACGAGCACCAGCGACCGGCGAGCATCCAAGGAGCACCGAAGGTAGACGGGAGCCAGAGCGTAGCCGTGCGCGGGCGAGCAGACCGGGAGCAGGCAGCCAGCGGCCCGGCGGAAACCAAGCCGCACGAGGGCCAGAGGGAGGGGAGCCTGCCGCCACCGACCAGCCACAGATCCACGGGAACCTCGAGGTAGGCCCGCCAGATCCAGGCCAGCGAGCCGCCCCTGATCCACGCCCCAGAGACCCCCTCTGGGCCTGGATCAGGGGCGGCTCCGTTCGGGGGATGAGCAGCAGTGGCGAGGCGATGTGCATGGGCCACACGGGTGTCGAAATGCAGCGAAGATTTCACACGACACGCGGTGGGCATCTCTCGGAGACGACGGATCAGGCACGACCTGAAGCGTAGGTCCTGGCGCGGTCGGGGGCTCCCACCACTCGGCACGACGGTGATGACGGCCAGGCTCAATGGTGGCGGCGAGCGTGAACTCGCCGCCACCGCTGAGTGGCTTACCCAAGATCAGTCGATGGGGCTGACGCGGATGAGGTTGCCGTCGGGGTCGGCGACGACAAAGGTCCGGCCGAAGACGTCGTCGTGCGGCTCCTCGACGACGCGCGCCCCCTTGGTGACCCACGCTCGATAGAGGTCGTCGACCGCAGTGGGCGCCCCCGGCACCATGAGACCGATCTCGCTCGTGCGAGGCGTCTGGGGAGAGGCATGCTCGTTGTCTCCGGTCCAGATCGCGAAGAGCACGCCCGGGGCCACCTCGAAGGCGACGTACCGCGGGCTGGTGAAGTCAGGCTGGATGTCGAACAGGTTTCGGTAGAACGCTGTGGACCGTTCAGCGTCACTGACGTAGGTCATGAACAGGTTGGGTGCCGGCATGAGGTTCCTCCTCGCTCGGGGGTGGCGGACGTGTCCATCCGAGCAGCTGAAGACGACAGAACGTGTCAGGTTCTCTGCCAGGATTTGGGCATGAAGTCCTCTCGGCTGTTGTCGATGCTGCTGCTTCTGCAGACCCATGAACGGATGACCAGCCGGGAGCTGGCCCAACGCTTCGAGGTCTCCCAGCGGACGGTCCTTCGTGACGTCGAGGCCTTGTCGGCCGCCGGTGTTCCGGTCCACACCGAACGCGGCCGCGGCGGCGCCATCGTCCTGGACCGACGCTCCCGGCTTGATCCGGTGCGCCTGGACCCGGCCGAGCTCCAGCTGCTGGCTGTCGCGGGACTCGACTCCACGCAGCTGGAACGCCTCGGCCTGCAGGAGATCGGGAGCCGGCTTCAGGACAAGGTGGCAGCGACGCTGGCACGACGGACGGAACCCACGCCCGCCACGCTGTCCGAGGTGCTGCTCGTCGATGCGGCCGGCTGGTTCTCGGACGGACCGGGCACGGATCTCACGGACCTCGTCGAAGCAGCCCGTGCTCGGCGGCGCCTGCGACTGCGGTATCGCCGCAGTGGGGAGGCGGCGGGACGATGGCTCGTCGCCGACCCCTACGGCCTGGTGAGCAAGGCCGCTTCCTGGTACCTGGTGGCCGACGTCGACGGTCGCCCGCGACTGTTCAACGTGGATCGCATCGAAGCGCGGCAGGCACTGGCGGAGGGGGCGCTCCTGCGCCCGGAGCAGGACCTCCGCTCCGTCTGGGAGTACCTGCGGCAAGGATTTCGACCGACTTCGGTCGTCGACGTCCACGCGCGTCTGCGCTCCAGCCGGGTGGATCTGGCCCGCCGCATCCTCGGCAGCCGCCTGATCGCCGTCGACGACCCAGGTGCCGAATGGGTCACGATCGTCGTCCGGTATCCGGAGGTGGAGTCGGTCCGTCAGCTGCTCCAGTTCGGCGACCACATCCGCGTCACCGCACCGGCTGAGGCCATTGACCGGATCCGTGACCTGGCCGCGCAGCTCTGGGAGAACCATGAGGGGAGCGGGTGAGCCGTGGCTCTGCTCGGGCTGCTCAGGCAGGACAGAGGATGCCCTGCGCGACTCGCACCAGCTCCGCGTTCCCCGCCGCCGTCCGCCCGTCCGGCAGCGCCAGGGTGTCCTCGAGGCCGATCCGGGAGGCGAGGCCGAGGCGTCGGGCCAGAACGATCGTCGCCCAGGTTGATCGCTCCTCCCCATGCAGGAGCACGCGGGCACCGGGATCGGCACGGCGGACACCCTCGACGAGCACGGGGGCGACGGTCTCTGCATCTGCCGGTGGCATGTCCTGCACCTCGACCAGCACACGCAGACAGCGACGCCGTATCGGGGAAGCTGCCCATGCCCGCAGGCCTCGCTCGTGCCAGATGCCGGCCTCGACGCCGACACCTCGTTCGAGCAGGGCGGCGGCCACGTCCTCCGCGCCGTCCTCGTGCCAGTTCACGGAGGCGAAATCCGGCAGCTCCCGCCATCGGCGGACGGTATGGAGTCGGTCCGCTGCCCGAGGCGCAGTCCAGGCCCCCGTGGTGACGCCGACCGGAGTGCCGGGACACCGCTCGCGGACCGCTCGCACCCACCGGTCGACGTGTGGAGCCAGGAGGCTGTCCCTGCCCTGTTCGTCCTTGGGATGGAGATGGATCGCATTCGCTCCGGCCGCAACGGCGTCGGCACACTCGGCGGCCACGTCCTCGGGAGAGGCACTGAGCCGGGGATGCTCGCCGGGTGTCCTGGCTCCGTTCACGCAGACCTTGAGCAGCATGGGGCGCACGCTAGATGAAGCGATCTCCGAGGGGAAGCGTCGGGATCCATGGCAAATCTCCGAGATCCACGCCCGTGGACGTGGGGGTCCGGGTGACCGGCCCGGGCAGGCTTCAGGCCTGATCCCTCAGTGTGGTCACGGGGTGGCCGGGTAGAAAGCCTGCCCGCGCGTTTGTGCGATCGTGCCGTCGAGTTGCAGCGAAGAATCCACACGGCTCGCGGTGCACTCGGCGCAGAGTGGGCGGATCTCGGTCATCGTGAAACCGGGCCCCTTAGCCGCTGGTGGGGCTGAGGGCGGCGCGCAGGGCGGTTTCCTCCTGGTCGGACAGCCCCACGGGGCGCTCCGTCGTGCGCGCCTCCTCGGTGGCCAGGGCGGCCGCGAGGGTTTCGCCCAGCGGGCGGCGGACCAGCCCGTGGGCCAGGGCCGCCGAGGAGTCGACGCTGCCGACGTGACGGAACCCCGGCAGCGGAATCCAGAGGGGCAGCGAGGACGGCCCCGCCCACGGGGCGATGCCCTGGGACAGTAGGACGTCGTCGGGGATCACACGCGGCTGAGCGGCCGACCCGGTGACCTCGATGCTCGCCCGGTAGAGGTCTGCCAAGGTGTGGGTCTGACCGGCGGCGTTGAACGTGCCGGTGACCGTGTGTTCCATGCAATGCAGAATCCACGCGGCCAGGTCTGCCACGTCGATGAGGGAGACGGGGAACGTCGCATCGGGCACCAGCACGTCGGTCCCCGTCGGGTGTGCGAATCGCCAGGGGTAGTAGCCGGACCGTCCGGTGTCGTCGCCAGCGCCGCCGATCAGCCCGGGGCGGATCACGGTGACCTGCCCATCCGCGCCTCGGTAGATGTCTTCGCAGCGGCGCTTGACCCCGGGGTACTGGTTCATCTCGGTCATCAGGTCGATGTCCGCGGGCGGTGCCAGGGGGGCGTCCTCGTCCTGACCGGGTGTGTCGAACGAGGCGTAGACGCTCGTGGTCGAGACGAAGAGGCGGTGGCGGGTGGTGAGCTCCGTGATGGCGTCGCGGGCGTGGGCCGGATGGGATGTCAGGTCGACGACGGCGTCCCAGGTCTGAGCGGCGACCGGGGCGAGGGCGTCGGGATCGTCCCGATCGGCGCGGACGAAGGTGACACCGGACGCGGCGGGGGCTGACCCGCGGGCGAGGCACGTGACGGCGTGGCTGTCGTCGAGCGCGGCGCGGGCGAGTGCCCGGCCGAGGAAGCCGGTGCCGCCGAGGAGGAGGATGTGCATGTCCTCAGTGTGTCGGGCGGACGCGTCGATGTGGGGCGAATCTGCTGTGAGCGGCGTCAGGCTGCCATAGCCAGGACCGCGGGTCCGAGACGGTCCGTCCTGTCGAGTACGGACGCTGCGCGGCGGGCAATCTCGTGGACAGGAGTTTCGAGGGCGTCAGAGACCGCGTGAAGCACCTCGGAGGACGGATCTTTGAGGCCGCGCTCGACCTCCGAGAGGTACTGCGGAGCGATACCGGCCCGCTCGCCCACGTCTGTGAGCCGCTCTCGTCGCGTGTGCCGCTCCTGCCGAACGACATGGCCGATCGCTTCCCGCCACAGCAGCTGCCGGTGCTGGTCCGATCTATCCGCAAGGTACACGACTTCTCCCATGGGCCCACGATAAGGCGGTGAGCAGGCTGTCGGGAGTTCCCTGATTCAGCCAGGGAAGCCCCGGCGGTAAGAGTCCCTTCTCCTGTGCTGTCAAGAGGTGAGGCGCTAGAACGTGTATGAATCAAATTGGCGCGTTTTGGAACTCTTCGCTGCATCTCGACAACGGGGGCGGGAAGTGCGCCGGAGACGGCACCGCAGGAGTGCCGTTCAGGTGCTGTCGAGATGCAGTGAAGATTTCATGGGACACGCGGTGAACTCTTCACAGAATGAGGCCTCGGGTCACCCATGCGAAGAGTCGCCGTGGCCACTGATGTCTCCGGTCAGTACAGCTAGGGGACGTAGCGCAATGCTGTGGAGTGCGGCTCTGTGAACCCCAGCCGGCGGTACAGGCCTAGAGCCGACCCGGATGCCAACAGGTCCACGACTTCAGCGCCCTGGTCGGTCAGCCACCGGAGCAGGCTGGAGGTGACGGCAGCCCCGACGCCGTGGCCGCGATGCTCCGAGGCGGTGATGACGCTGTTGATCTGGCCCATGAGGCCGGTGGGGAATCCCGGGCCGGGCAGCTGGTGGATGAGGATCGCGTGTCCCCATCCGAGAACGGCCCCGTCGGGGGTGGTTGCGACGGAGTAGTGGTGGTCGGGGTGAGCCAGCTGCTGCTGGATGATCTCAGCGCAGGTTTGCTGCCAGGTCGTGTCGCGGACGGCTTCGGGGTGGGTGGCGCTTCCCGAGGCAGCGAGGTCGTGGAAGAGGTGGCCGCGGAGGGTGACCATGGTGGGGATGTCGGCTGGGTCTGCGGGCCGGATGACGGATTCCATGTCGTCAGCATGCCGTGAACTGCTTCAGGGGTGGACTGCCGGTGTCGAGATGCAGCCCAGATTCCACACGACGCGCGGCGAACTCTTCGCATATCGGGCGGGATCCGGTCGGCGTGAAAACTGGGTGTCCAGAGGGGTGCTCCCGCGCGCCCCAGGGCTCGCCAGAAACGTACGGGCGGCTGCGGCTCTGGCGGGTTGGTTGTGGCGAGTCATGTGGCGGGCGGACAGGGCCGGAGGTGGCGCGCACGGCGCACGACGGGACCCCTCGCCACAAACGACCGATATGGGCGTTCAGCGAGGGGGTGAGTCGGTCTCTGCGGATCGGGGGGTCACCGCGGGGAGGTCACAGGGGAGCTTCACGACTGTCCGACTCGCGGCGACGCTTGGTGATCGCAGTCCGAAAGATGAGCGGCACGATCCCGAGGACGAAAAGACCCCAGCCCACCAGGGCGCGCCATTCCACCTGCGAGTTGGAGAGAACAAGGCTCCCGGCGAGCCATAGCGCCATGGTCAGCAAGGTGAGGCCCCAGTAGGTTCGCTGTGATTTTCTCATGTCTCCACAGTAGAAGAGTGGGAGAGGCCATGGGGAAAGGGCCCGGTGGGAGCATGCAGCAGCGACCGATCCGGGCAGAGACGTGGAGACTCCGTTTCGGGGCCAGCATGGTGGGGGATGGGCCTGGCACCGCGGATCTGGCCCTCGACGAAGCCTGAGGGCCGGGGGAGGATGGGCCGATGAAGGCGAGCGTGCAGGACCTGCTGGCCGGCCCGCGTGGGCGGCGTCTGTGTCTGGAGGCGACGAGGATGCTCAGCCTCCGGGTTGCCGAGCTGGTGTTCTGGCTGGGCTATGAGCTGGATCCGGGCCGGGGCACCTCCCTGGTCGTGTGGTCCCCGGGCGGCGGTGCCCTGGAGGCGGGCGCGCGTCCTGCCGTGTCCATCGAGCAGGTGGCGCAAGCGATGGCCGACCTCGACCTCTCGGGCCTGACGGAGGAGGTGGTCCAGGCGGCCCTGGTCGGTACGGTCATGTCGGCCCGGTACTGGCAGGAGCCCGACGGCGAGGATGTGCTCGCCGGGCATCCGGCCGTCCAGGCCGCCCTGGAACCGGTGGCCGAGGGCGTGCTGGGATCGGCAGTGGCCCGGCACTGGGGGAGTCCGCGCGCAGCGGCGCAGTGGGTGATCGACTGGCGGGCGTTCGAGGATCCGGCCCCGGTGTCCCGGGATGCTCAAGGGGTCCTGGCGGCCTGGGCTCGGGAAGAACGGCGGCAGGAAGTCCGGGCTGCCACTGAGCATCCTGCTGATCCGACGGCGAACTTCTCCGGGACCTGGTGGTCCATCCCGCAGGGGGCCGTCGTCAGCGTCGGGCAGATCCCGGCTGGGTTGGACCTCGTCGAGGACGACATCGGCGCGGAGGCGGCCACGGTGATCCCGGTGCGGGGAGCGGGTCGGACGTATGAGGTCCGTGGCCCCGGTGACTGGGTCCGGCTGTGTCGGCGGTTCCCGCTGGAGGTCAGTGCCTCGCGTCGGCACGACTGGTACCGGGTGACCGGCCGGTCCGGGCGGTGGGTCATCCCGGACTGGGAGCAGGTCGCTTCCGAGTGGGACGCGGTGCACCTGACCACCTTGGGCTATCTCGGCGCGGCCACGCGCGCTCTGCCCGTGGACGCGGACATGGCCACGGTGCTCGCCGGGTGGAACCCGGACACCACCGTGTGGCTCACCGACACGGTCCGTGAGTCGGAGGAGCCCCGCCAATGTTGGCAACGCGTATCCGGCGACGACGGATGGGCCCGTTGCTTGCCCGTCCGTGATGTCGGCTCGGAGGGCCCCGCGCGGGGACGCGGGGCCAGCCCGCCGGTGGAGGGGTGAGCAAGCGCGGGCCTTCTGCGTCGGGCCAGATGCCTTCCACGGAGGCTGTGCTCAGCATCCTTCGGCGTCTGGAGCGGCGTCACTTCAGCCGTGATGTCTATGCGCGGTTGCTTGACGCCGACGTGACCGGGGAGGTGCTCACGGTGGTGGCCTGGCAGGGGGGGCCTTCCCCGGCGGACCCGGAGCGGGTGATCGCTCACCGCACGGGCCTGCGCCAGCGTCTGACCGAATGCCGTGGCGATCTCGAGGCGGTGCTGATGGATGCGTTGCAGTTCGGTGTGTACGAACCAAGCTCGCCGGGCAGGCCGCCGGCGGGGGATGAGCCTGCCCGGCTGCTGGAGAAGTATCCCGAGGCCACCTGGTACGAGTGAGGAAGCTGGAGCGACGCGCGGCAACATCTGGTCAGCGTCCAGTCGGGTATGGGTGGCCAACCACCACGACGTGTTGGCGAGGGTTGTGGCGAGGATCAGGTCTCCCACAAACGACCGATTGTGCCCGTGGGTGGGTTACTGGGGGCGGCGCGCGAGACGGGCGATGGCGATGGCGAAGGCGAGGGAGAGCAGGGCCATCGCCTGCCACCCGGCCAGTACCCATCCCGGGCCGAAGGCCGCGCCGAGCGCGCCGCCGGCCAGCGTGGCAAGGGGCACGGAGCCGCGGGTGAGGGTGCGACGCATCGCGGTGACCCTGCCCAGGGTGCCCTCGGGGCAGGAGCGGGCGAAGATCGCGCCGCTGGTGATGTTGCCCAGCACGACCATGAACCCCCACAGGGCGGCGCCGGCCAGCAGCAGGGGTCCGGCGTGGGCGCGGTCGAAGAACGCGGCCAGGTGTAGTGCGACGGCGGCGGCGCAGCCGGCGGCGCCGGCCAGGATGCATCCCTTCTCGCCCAGGGTGTCGATGGCACGGGGGGCGAGAGCGGATACGGTCAGGGCGCCGAGGGCTCCGGCGGTGAGCTGGAAGCCGACGAACTCGGGACCGAGCTGCAGGTCGGTGAGCACCCACACGGCCTCGATGGGGGCGAACAGGGCCATGCCGATGTTGCCGGCCATGGAGTTCAGGGTGAGCAGCCACAGCACGGGGGTGCGTCGCAGGGTGGTCCACCCGTGGGCGGCCTCGCTCCAGAACCGTGACCAGCGGGTGAGGACTACAGCGGCGGCGGGAGTCTCCTCGTCCCGCGTGTCTTCAGTGACGGGGGCGGGGTTCATGCGCACTTTCAATGCGACGAGCGCGGCGGCGGCCAGGAAGGCGGCCGCGATCCCCAACACCGGCCCGGCCCCGAGAGCGGCGACGAGCAGGCCGGCTGCGGCCGGGACGATCAGGCCCAGGGCCGCGTCGGCGGACTCGAGCCTGGCGGCCAGTCGGCTGACCGTGTCCGGGGCGACCACGCGGGGCACCAGGGTGGCCTGGGTGGTCTCGGCCAGGACCGTGAGCACCCCGAGCAGGGCCATGACCGCGGCGAGGTGGGCGAAGGTGAGCGCGTCCAAGGCCCAGGCGAGCACGAGGGTGCCCAGCAGGGCCGCTTTGGCCAGGTCGGTCGCCACGAGTAGGCGGGGGCCGAGGTGTCGGTCCACGAGGATGCCGATAGGGACCGCGAGGAGCAGGAAGCCCAGCCCCGAGAGGGTCATGAGTACGCCCATCTGGGCTGCGCCGACCCCGAGGACGAGGACGGCGAGCACGTCGATGGCCACGTCGGTGGCCGAGCGGCCGCCAGCGTCGAGCGCGTTGGAGGCGACGAGCCAGCGGGCGCGCCCGAGCCTCTTCGCGGGCGCCGCGTTCTCGGGCGCGGTCGTGTCGTCGGTCAGGGGTGAGCTCACCACGGGAGTATCCCCTAGAGGTGAGGTGGATCACGTGAGGCGGGTGAGCTTGGGCGTGTCAGTTGCCGGCGGAAGGTCGAAGCAGCCTGGTTGTCGAGATCCAGTGAAGAGTTCACAGGGCACGCGGTGAACTCTTCGCAGAACAAGGCATTGAGAGGGGTCTGCGAAAAGTATCTCTTGATCGCCGGCAGTGTCACCCGGATCCCCCGTGAGCGCAGCTAGGGGGAAGTGGCGCTACGCCCGGTTCCTTGCCACTCCAGTCGGCCATGGAGCCATCAAGCGGCGGTTCGGAAGAGGGTTGTGGCCAACCGCTCGAGGCTTCGGCCAGCTTCAGACCGCTATGACGCCGTCTTGTCTGTCGAGCTGCATCGAGGGCCGCATGTGACACCCACATTCCCGCGTGCCCTTAGGCCATGCTCGCCGCGCCTTTGTGGTCAACATGAGCCGTCCTCAGGACTGGCCTGTTCGTTGGTCCGGTTCTTCGCGCGCACGGCGAGCAATGCGCACCCGATGACCACGAGACCACCGAGAAGTGTGAGCCACGTGATGTGCTCACGGAGCAGCAGTCCCGCCCAGCAGATGCTCATCACGGGCTGAGCGAGCTGCACCTGGCTGACACGTGAGATCGGACCGATGGCCAATCCGCGGTACCAGGCGAAGAACCCGAGGAACATGCTAACTACGGACAGATAGGCGAAGGCGCCCCACTCGATCAGCGTGCCCGACGGAGGGTGCTGTGAGACCGCGAGACCGGTGAGAACGGACATGACGGGGAACGAGAGGACGAGGGCCCAGGAGATCGTCTGCCACGACCCGAGCTCGCGCGAGAGGACGCCGCCTTCGGCGTATCCGATCGCGCACACGATGACGGCCGCGAACAGCAAGAGGTCGGACCAGTGGACACCGGACAATCCGCCCCCCTGCAGCGCGGCGAACACGACCGCGGCAACAGCCCCAAAAGACGCGGCACCCCAGAACGACCGACCCGGCCGCTCCTTGGTGCGGAGAACTGCCAACACGGCGGTCGCTGCAGGGAGCAGTGCGATGACCACCGCACCATGATTGGCGGGAACGACGGTGAGTGCATACGAGGTGAGCAGGGGGAATCCGACCACGGCCCCGCCTGCGACGACGGCGACCTGGACCCACTGCCGCCCGCGGGGAAGTGCTTGCCGGGTCAGGCTTAGGGCCAGGGCTGCAAGTAGTGCCGCCACGACAGAGCGGCCGGCTCCGATGAACAGCGGTGACATGTGGCCTTGCGCGACGGCGACTCGAGTGAGTGGAACAGTGAAAGAGAATGCAGTGACGCCCAGAAGGCCCCACCACAGCCCGCCAATCGAGGTCGGTAGCGGGCCAGCGAGAAGTGGAGTAGCGCTATCATCTATCTTCATGTCTCACAGTAGCAGTGATCGGATCGCTCAGGCCCTTCGCGAGTGGGTGGCCTCTGCCCCAGCCGGAACTCGTCTTCCTTCCACGCGGGAACTGGTTGCCCACCATGAGGCGAGCCCGGTGACTGTCCAGAAGGCTCTGAGGATGCTCATGGGGCAAGGGCTGATCGAGTCCCGACCGGGTGTCGGGACCTTCGTCTGCACCGCGCCCGTGGCTCGCCCGCAGGACTACGGATGGCAGACGGCCGCACTGGGATCGCCACAGCGCAGCCTGCCGCGCCCGACGGCCGCGCTGCGGGCCACGGCGAACGACATGATTACGCTGCATTCGGGCTACCCCGATCGAGACCTCCTCCCTGAACGCCTCGTGCGGGCCGCGCTGACGCGGTCAGCGCGCGGGACCAGCGCGGTGACACGGCCTCCTGTCGCCGGTCTTCCAGACCTGCAGGCGTGGTTCGCATCCGAGCTGGGGCAGCTCACCCCTCCCGGCGTCGCGGCTCCCGCGGCCGGCGACGCGGTGATCTTCCCCGGGAGTCAGAGCGGTCTTGTCACGGCCTTCCGTGCATTGGTCGGTGCTGGAGAATCACTAGTCATCGAGTCGCCCAGTTATTGGGGGGCGATCTTAGCTGCCGCGGAGGTTGGTGTCCGTCTCGTCCCGGTCCCCAGCGGCTCTCATGGGCCTGACCCCGAGGACCTCGATCGCGCATTGACGCAGACGGGAGCTCGAGCGTTCTACGCACAGCCGCATTTCGCCAACCCCACCGGCGCGCATTGGTCCCCTGAGCTGAGCGAGGCTGTGCTGGATGTCGTGAAGAGGCACGGCGTATTCCTGATCGAGGACGACTGGGCCCATGATTTCGGCATCGACGAGGACGTAGTCCCCCTTGCGGCACGCGACGAGGACGGGCACGTCGTGTATCTGCGGTCGCTGACCAAGAGCGTGTCCCCCGCCATCAGAGTGGCCGGCCTCGTTGCACGCGGACCGGCGAGAGATCGAATCCTGGCGGACTTTCAAGCCCAGTCGATGTACGTGAGTGGAGTACTGCAGGCCGCTGCCCTCGACGTGGTCCTCCAGCCATCATGGCGCTCGCACCTGCGGTCCGTGCGGAGACAACTCGCCTCTCGGCGTGACCTGCTGGTCAGTGCGGTGCGGGAGCATATCCCGTCTGCACATCTGGATGCGGCGCCCCGTGGTGGCCTCAACCTCTGGCTCCGCCTCCCCGATCACACGGACCCCCATCAGATCTCCCTGACCTGTGAGCAGCGAGGCGTGGCAGTCGCTGCCGGCGACGATTGGTTTCCCGCAGAACCTGTCGGCCCCTACATGCGGCTCAACTATGCAGGCCCGAACCCGGGGGCATTCCCCGAGGGGGCGCGAATCATCGAAGAGTGCCTCGAGCGACCTCAGGGTTAGAAATGTTGATCGGGACTGACGCTCGCCCAAAGCCGGGGCATTATGTACCCATTTCGCCTACCGGTCAATTATCAAGGATCTCTCGGGCGTATGAAACATATTTGCGCGTTTGTGAAATCCTCGCCGCATCTCGACACTGGTGCTGTCCGGGGTGGAAAGGACGTTTGACCGGGTTCCGCCCTGGCGTCGCTGGGGGTAGGAGGCCGCGGGGCGGGAGGGCTCCTCCACACTTAGCCTCATGGACGCGTGGATTGGACTCGGAGGCGTGGTGCTGGGCGCTTTGATCGCGGGAGGGGCGACGTTCCTGACGGGCAAGCTGGCGGATGATCGCGCTCGACAAGCCGAGAGGAAGGAACATGTGGCCAGGGTTGGTGCTGAGTTCCTGCGTGAGGCCGACCGTGTTGAGCAGTACCTGCTCGACTACGTCCACGAGTATGCCGCTGTGCCCGGTGACAACGAGGAATGGGGTGAAACCGCTGAGTTGGCGCGGATCGCGTGGGAGCTGCGGCTGTTCGCCCCGCGTCCTGTGAACGACGCCGCTGCGGAGCTCGTGGATGTTCTCGAGGCATGGGAATCGGGCGTTGATGGGCGTGGCCGGGACGTCCTAGAGATCCACAAGCGATTCGTGAGCGTGTTGCGCGTTTATCTGCACGGTGAGGACGACTGAGGCGGGGCCGATCGTCCCCAGCCGCTGACGTGGTCACTGTGCATCCATCCCCGAGCCACTATGAGCTTGTCTACCCGGGTATGGGTGAGCCACCACCACGACGTGTTGGCGAGGGTTGTGGCGAGGATCAGGTCTGCCACAAACGACCGAATATGCACCTCGACACTGAAGGGAGGCGAATGAGCGCCTTGCGGCTCCTCAGTCCCGGTCGCTCGAGAGCGTCGCGTAGACCAGCGTGTCCGTCCACTCGCCCTTGCTCCACCAGTCCTGCCGGTGGTGGGCCTCCCGACGCAGGCCGACGGCTTCTGCCAGCCGGGCGGACGCGGTGTTGCGGGCGTCCATCTGCGCCACCACCCGATGCAGGCCATGGACCTCGAAGCCAAGAGCCAGCATCGCCGCCGCGGCCTCCCTCGCGAAACCCTGGCCTGCGTGCCGCGGATCCAGGGCCCAGCCGATCTCCGCGACGCCCCGCTCGCGGTTCGTCAGCCACAGCATCACTTCCCCCACGGGGACACCGGCGTGCTCGACGACGAGCGACACCGCCCCGGACGGGCCGGCGAGGTCGTTCCACTCGATTCGTCTGACCAGCTTCTGCCGGGCGGTCGGCTCGTCCCACGGCTCGTCCAGCAGGTGACGCACCACCTCGGGCTGGGCATACATCTCCTGGAGCCAGCCGAGGTCGTCCTCCCGGTGCGGGCGCAGCGTGAGGCGCTCGGTGCGCATCGGCCAGTCGGGGATGTGGCCGTTCGATTCGGCTCCCACATCGCGCTTCCTCCGAGACGGGACATCGACGTCGGCGGGGACCGGCGTGGTCGTGCCGGTCTCCCAGTCCTGGCGCAGGACCGCGTACGCCACGGAGGCGAGCGGCTCGCCGCCCTCGACCGGCCAGCCGCGGCGGTAGTGCGCCTCCTTGACCCAGCCGGCCCGGCGGAAGGCGCGCAGCATGGGGATGTTGTCCTCACGGGTCTGACCTTCGAAGCGGTCGACCTCGGGCATCGTCTCGAACACATGTCGAGTGAGCGCGGCGAGGATCTGCGCGCCAAGCCCGCGCCCGCGGAACCGCTCGGCCACGCGCAGGTCGAACAGGGGGGTGGGATCGGTGAGGTCCTCCAAGCGGACCAGGCCGACGCGGCCGTGCTCGGCGTGATCGATCCAGAACGTGGTGTTGTCCTCGTCGTTCCAGGCGCCAGCGTCGATGGCGTCCTTCACGTCGTGCGCGGTCGGGTGCGGCCGCATGTGGAAGGGCCAGGCATTCTGCGTGAGCAGGGCGATGAGCGCCGCGCGATCATTTCCGGTCGGATCCGCGGGCGTGAAGGTGATGGTCATGGTGGCAGGGTAGGCGAGGGAGGGTGTCGAGATGCCGGGGAGAGTTCACACGACACGCGGTGAACTGCTCAATCGGTGGGTCGGCTCCACGGCCCTGTCGCGTTCGGCACGTGGAACGAGGTCGCGTTCGTCCACCCCGACGTCTGACCCGCGTCCGTTGCGCGGCTCCCGCGTCGTCATCCCCCGAGGCGCTTCCCGAGGCCGAGCACGGGGTCCGGCTGGTACCCGGTGGCCGCCCAGAACTCGGCGCCGTCGGCGTTCGTCGCCAGCACCTGGAGGTTGACCTTCGGGCATCCGAGGCGGGCCAGCTCCTGCTCCGCGTGGGCCACGAGGGCGGTGCCGAGGCCTCCGCGCCGATGGTCAGGGTGGACGGCCAGCGAGTAGATCCAGCCGCGGTGGCCGTCGTAGCCGGCCATGACCGTGCCGACGACCTCCTCGTCCGACACAGCGAGCCAGAATAGGCCGTCGCCCCAGTCCAGCTTGCGGCGGATGCTCGGTCGCGGCGCCCGCTGCGGCCGCGTGGGGTCGCCGTACTCGGGCAGGGTGCGTTCCCACAGAGCGACGACGGCGTCCGTGTCCCCCGGCGTCACGGCGCGGATCTCGGGGACGGAGAGACCGGCGGTCACCGCGTTCACTCGCCGGTCTGGCCGTCGATCTGCTCGCGCAGCAGGTCGGCATGACCGTTGTGGCGGGCGTACTCCTCGACCATGTGCGTGAGGATCCAGCGCAGGCTCACGTGGTCGCGGCCGCCGTGGGCGGAGTGGGTGACGTCCAGGGCGGCGGGGCCGTCGCCGAGCAGGCGCTCGAGGATGGCGTCCGAGCGCTCCACGGACTCGCGCCACAGCGCGCGGAGGTCCTCGGGGGAGTCCTCGGCGGCGGAGTTCCAGTCCCAGTCCCGGTCGGCGTCCCAGTCCACGTCCGCCCACGGGTGAGGCCACGGCTGGCCGTGCGCCACCGTGACGAACCAGTGCGCTTCCACGTAGGCCAGGTGCTTGAGCATCCCGCCGAGCGTCATCGGCGAGGGGTGCCCGTCCAGGCGACGGCGCAGGCCCTCCGCGTCCAGCCCGTCCGTGCGCCACGCGAAGGTGGCGCGCTGGAAGTCGAGGAAGCCGCGGAGGGTCGCGGTCTCGTCGCCGGCCTGGGGCGGCTCGGGGCGGCCTTGCTCGCCGAGGACGGGCGCGGCGTCGTCGGGGGTCGGGGCGGAGTCCTGCGGGGCGGTGCTGTCCGGGGTGGCGGTCATGGCGCCATGGTGGCACGCAGCCGCTCCCAGAGCAGCGCGTGGCCGGCCGCGTCGGGATGGACGCCGTCCGTGAAGCGCTCCGGGCGGCCCTCGAGCACGGGCCACAGGTCGACGACGTCGCGGTGCGTCTGCGCGCCCCAGGCCACCAGGCGCTCGCGGAGGTCGGCGGCGTCGGCGAGCCGCACGCCCATGCCGAAGTCAGCGTCCGCGGCGGGGGCGTCCAGCCAGAGCGGGATGAGGACGACGGGCCGTCGCCCGGCCGCCTCGAGTCGGGTGCACAGCGCGTCCATGGCGGCCACGACGTCGGCGGGCCGGGCGGGCCCCTCGACTGCGCGCAGGTCGTTGATGCCCGCGCCGACGACCACGGTGTCCGCGCGGCGCAGGGCGGTCTCGGCGTCGGCGTGCCGGTCCAGCTCCCGCAGGGTCAGCCCGGGGACGGCGAGGTTCCAGAACCGCCGCCCGTCCGCGCGGCCGTGGTGCCGGGCGAGGCGACCGGCCCAGCCGCCGTCGGGGTCGTCGCGGCCGTAGACGATCGAGTCTCCGACCACAGCGATCCGCTCGGCCGCCGTCAGGGCGTCCGAGGCCACGTAGGCCCACGCGGGGCGCGGGGTGGCGACGTCGTCGGGGTCCGTGACGAGCACGCGGCGGCGCACGCAGGCGTCCACCTCGTAGGCGTCGGCGGCGGGCTCGTCCACGTGGTTGACGAGGGAACGGCCGTAGCCCACCGGCTCGCCGTCCGCGAGGGCGAGGCAGCGGTGCACGGTGTAGTCGGTCTCGGCGGCGGCCTGGATGAGGGCGTCCTCGGGGGAGTCGTCCCACTCGGTGGTGCCGAGCAGCTCATGGTTGTACGCGCGGCCGAGGCGGCAGTAGGCCTGCCAGCGGGCGTCGTCGGCGAAGGCGGGCAGGGGGAGGTCGATGATGTCAGGCATGCGATGACTGCTTTCCGGGCAGAGGGGGATGTGCCAAGGCGCGCGCGGTGGAGCGGTGCTCGAGGGGCATCGGCGGGGAGGGGACCGGGGTCGTGGCTCGCTGTGAGCCCGACGTCATCGCAGGGTCATCATGCTGTGAACCCTGTCACAGGCGGGGTGGAGGTGGCACGGGGGGGCGATGCTCGCTGAACCGGACAGCCGCCATTGTTCGTCGGCGCGTGAGGCAGGATGCCCCCATGCAGACGTTCACGGAGACGCGGGACGGTGCCGACCTGCGTGTGATGGACGACGGCGGAGCGGGACCCGCGGTCCTCCTGCTCCACGGGCTCGCCGGTCACGCCTGGGAGTGGGAAGCCGTGGCCCGACTCCTCCGCCACCGCTTCCGCGTCGTGGCGTTCGACTAGCGGGGTCACGGGGCGAGCACCCGGCGGCCCGCCGACCTCAGCCGGGAGGCCCACGTCGCGGACGCCGTCGCGGTGGCCGAGTGGCTGGGGATCCCCGAGTTGGTGCTGGTGGGGCAGTCCAGGGGGGCGCACACGGCGATGCTCACGGCGGCGCAGCACCCCGGTCTGGTGCGACGGCTGATCCTCGTGGAGGGCGGCGTCGGAGGAGACGGCGCCCCGGCCACCGACGGGACCATCGGCTGGTTCGAGTCGTGGCCGACACCCTTCCCGTCTGGGGAGGACGCCGTGGCGTTCTTCGGGGGCGGCGCGGCCGGCGATGCATGGACGGCCGGGCTGGAGGCGACGGCGGCAGGTCTGGAGCCGCGCTTCGACGTCGATGTCCTGCGGGCGGCGCTGTCCCCCGTGCACGCGCGCCCCCGGTGGGAGGAATGGGGTGCGCTGCGCTGTCCCCTGGACCTCATCCGCGGCGAGCACGGGTTACTGCAGGACGAGGAGGTCGCGCGGATGCGGGAGCTGCAGCCGGGGTTGCGGGTGCACGTCGTGGACGGGGCCGGCCACGACGTGCACCTCGACGCCCCCGCCGCCGTGGCCGGGGTCGTGCTCGCCGGACGCTGAGGACGCCGCCCGCGCCTCAGCCCCACCGCTCCACCCAGCGGCGCTGCCACGGCGTCTCGACTGCGCGGTGGTCGTAGTGCTGCCGGACCCACCGGATCGCGGCGTCCGGTTCCAGCCCGTCGCCGCAGGCCAGCGCCGCGAGGACGGTGCCGGTGCGGCCGCGGCCGCCGCCGCAGGCGACTTCGACGCGCGCGTGCGCGCTGAGTTCCCAGGCCGTCTCGACGGCGTCGCGGGCTTGCCGGGGATCGAGGGGCAGCCCGAAGTCCGGCCATCGCACCCACGCGTGGGGCCAGGGTGGCGCGGGCCGCCGCCAGAGCGCGTAGAGCCCCCACTCCGGCTCCTGCCCGAGGGGCGCGGACCAGCGGCGTCCCCGCACGAGGCGCCCGCCGGGCAGGCAGAGGACGCCCGGCTCCTCGGGATCCCACGTGCTCATGCGCCCATCCTGCGGCTCGCCGGGGCCTGCCTGCACGGGGCCACCGCCGTCAGTGGGTGACGGTCGTCTGCTGGTACACGGTCAGGCGCGGGGCGCCGTCGACCAGCGCGTACGTGCTGGACATGAGCGCCTCGAACGGCGGCGCGTCGCCCCGCCGGGCCGTCGCGCGGTAGACGAGCGTGGCGGCGCCATCGCCGGCCGGGACCAGCCGCTCCGCGGTGATCGTGTAGGCGTCCCAGGCGGGGGCGCCGTCCAACGACGCGCGGACGGCGTCGCGGTCGAGGACGGCGCCGTTGACGAGGACCATGACGGCGTCGTCGGTCATGAGTGTCCCGTAGAAGTCGGCGCCGGTCCCGCGGCAGAGGGCGTCCCAGCCGTCGTGCTCGAGTTCGAGGAGCTGCTCCAGGTCCATGAATCGCGGGGAAGGGCGGGAGGCCGCCCCGGTCGGCGCCGGAGCGGCGGTGGACGCCGCGATCCCCTCGAGCTTCCGCACGTGCTCCGCCCAGCGCGCCGCGTCCCAGTCCGGCAGGTTGTTCCCCGGGCCGCGCAGCCCAGCCTGGCCGTCGGTCAGCTCGCGCAGGATGTCCGCGTGGCCGGCGTGACGGGCCTCGTCCAGGGCGACGTGCGCGAGGACCTGGGCCAGGGTGACCGTCGCCTTCTCCGGCGGCCACCAGGGGACGCGCCCCTCGGCGTCGGCGTCGAGGGCCCCGATGGTCGCGTCGGCGTGGGCGAAGCAGGCCCGCGCGTACGCCAGCACGTCCTCCGGGGATTCGTCCGCTGCGGCGTAGAGGTCGGCGTTCGGGTCGTCCTCGCTCATGCCGGAGGGCAGGTCCGAGGGGCGGCCGAACACCTCGCCGAAGTAGCCCAGCTCGACGGCGGCGGCGTGCTTGAGCAGGCCCAGCAGGTTGGTCCCGGTGGGCGTGCGGGGGCGGCGCAGCTCGTGCTCGGGGAGGCCGTCGAGCTTGGCTAGCAGGGCCTCCCGCTGGCGGCGCAGACCCTCGTGGAGGATCGTCTTGTGGTCCATGCTGCGAGTCTGCGGGCGGGCTCGGGGGCCCGCAAGCCGCACGGTCCCGCGATCCGGCGCGGACCGCCCACTCATCCCCGAGGGCCACCCGGGGCCAGGCCGGATCCGACCCCGGTCGCAGGCCGCGGCGCCCAGGTCCATCCCGCGGGCCGTCGTCGTCGGCCGCGGACCCGCGGAGAGTGGAGGGCATGAACGACGCACCCCTCACCCCGCCCGTCCTCACGGCCCGGGGGCTCACCAAGTCCTACGGCCCCACGCGCGCCCTGGCCGGCGTGGACCTGGCCATCCGCCCCGGTGAGTCCGTCGCCGTGATGGGTCCCTCCGGGTCCGGCAAGACCACGCTGCTGCACGTGCTCTCCGGGATCATCGTCCCCGACGCCGGGCAGGTCACCCTGGCCGGCGCCGACGGCACCCGACATGAGCTCACCGGCCTCAACGAGGAGCATCGGGCGCGGCTGCGCCGTGAGCGACTGGGCTTCGTGTTCCAGGAGGGCCTGCTGCTGCCCGAGCTGACCGCGCGGGAGAACGTGGCCATGCCGTTGATGCTCAATGGCGCCCACCGCAAGGCGGCGGAGCAGACTGCCGCCCGGTGGCTCGAGTCGCTGGGACTGGCCGGCATGGGAGACCGCCGTCCGGGGGAGCTCTCCGGCGGTCAGCGCCAGCGTGTGGCGATCGCCCGTGCCCAGGCCGTGGAGCCCGACGTCGTGTTCGCGGACGAGCCCACCGGTGCCCTGGACTCGGACACCTCCGACGCGGTGCTGGCCAGCCTGATCTCCTCCACCGTTTCCCGCGGGCGGACCCTGGTGGTGGTCACCCATGACCCGTCCGTGGCGGCCGCGTGCTCCCGCCTTGTCCGGGTCCGGGACGGGCGGATCGAGTCCGACACCGCCCAGCGGCCGGCGCAGCCGGCCTCCGAGGGGACGGTGCGCTGATGAACCTGTCCGTGATCGGCCTGTTCGTCCGCCGTCTCTTCCGGGAGCGCACCATCTGGGTGCTGCCGGTGACCGCCTTCGCCGTGGCCTCCGCGCTCACCCTCGCCGTGGCCGGCGGCGTGCACTTCTTCTGGACCATCCCGGGGGAGATGGGCGCGTTCTACAAGGTCCTCTCCAGCATCGCCCTGGCCTTGCTCGTGCTCCCGCTGGCCTCCCTGGCCGGGGCCGCCGCCCGGCTGCTGGCCCGCCGCCGGGACGAGCGGCTCTCCTCCCTGCGCCTGATCGGCGCCTCGACCGCCACCCTGACCGGTCTGGCCGTGGTGGAGGCCACGGTGCTCGCCGCCGTCGGGGCGCTGGCCGGCGTCGCTGGGTGGGCGGTGCTGATGCCCCTGATCGGGCTGCTGCCGTTCGCCGGCGGACGGATCGGCGTGCCAGCCCAGTGGATCGGAGTGCCCGGTGTGCTGGCCGTGCTCGCCGGCCTGACCCTGGTCGCCGCCGTGTCCTCGCTCACCGGGCTGCGCCGGATCGCGATCACCCCGCTGGGGGTGCGCACCCGGCAGCGCGCGCAGGCCGTCCACTGGGTGCGGCTGCTCGTGTTCGGGGCCCTGGTGGTCGGCGGGCAGCTGATGATCGCCGCTGCGCGTGGCTCCGCGGACATGGGCATCGCGATCGCCGTGGTCCTGGTAGCCCTGGCCGTGCCGCTGCTGGCCCTGCATCTGCTCGGGCCCTGGGTGCTCAGCCTCGGTGCGAAGCTCCGGCTGCGCCGGGCCCGCACACCAGAGGCGCTCGTGGCCGCCCGCACCGTCCTGGACGCCCCACGGCAGGCGTGGCAGCAGGTCGGGGCGCTGTCCGTGACCACCTATGTGGGCGTGATGGCCGGTGCTGGGCTGAGCCTGGCCACCCAGGGCGAGGCAACCGTCTCCGGGCCGGAGGAGCTGATCCTCATGCAGGACCTGCGCACCGGGGTGCTGGTGACCGTGCTGATCTCCTTCGTGCTGGCCGCCTGCTCCGTGGCCCTGAACCAGTCGGCCCAGGTCGTGGACCGGGCCGAGCTGCACCGCGGGCTGTCCTACGCGGGCATGCCGGTGCAGCGTATCCACGCGATGCGCCGCACCAGCGTGATGCTCGCCCTGGGCACCGTCATGGTCGTCAGTGTCGGCGCCGCGATGATCACCGGGGCTCCGCTGATCAGTGCCAGCGTGCTCTTCGCCCCCCTGAGCCTGCTCGTGGTGGTCGGCACCCTGGTGGCAGGAGTGCTGCTCGTGCGCGCCGGAGTGGACGTCACCGCACCGGCCCTGCGCCGCTCCGTGGCCACCGCATGACCGGCGCCCTGCTGGCCCTGCGGCCGGGCAGGACGGTGGCCGGATGATCAGTGCACTCCTCGCCACCGCCTGCATCTGGGCGGCCCGCCGCATGTGGGCAGAGGAGCCTCGGCGGCTGCGCATCGCCGCGCTGACCCTGGTGGGGGCGTGGTTCGGGTTCTGGGCGCTGCTGGAGATCAGTGCGTACCTCGGCGTGCCGGCCGCCCTCGTCTTGCCACTGGGCGCCCTGCTGCTGCCCTTCTCGGTGGTGGCGTTGGCCGTGATCCTGATCCGCAACGGGATGCACATGCTGACCCGGGAGGGCCGGTCGCTGGGCAACTCCCTATCCCTGCTGGCCGGCCTGGCCCTGATCATCGCGCCGGTGGCCGCCGTCGTCCTGGTAGCGACCGCCCACCCCGTCGGCGTCGGGGCGGCGGTGCTGATCTTTCTCGGCGCGACGGTGCTGGGTTCGCAGTTCCTGGTGTTCTACGTGTTCGCCCGGCTCTATGAGCACCGTGCGCCGCGGCCGGACCCGGCCGGGATCGTCGTCCTCGGCTCCGGCCTGATCGACGGGCGCGTGCCGCCGTTGCTGGCCAGTCGCCTGGACCGTGGCGCCGACGCCCTGACACGACGGGGCGGGCCTGAGGCGGGGTTGGTGATCGTGCCCTCCGGTGGGCAGGGTCCGGACGAGCCACGCAGTGAGGGGGAGGCCATGGGGGAGTACCTGGTCGAGCACGGCATCCCTGCGGGCGCGGTGCTGCCGGAGACCCGGGCGGCCACCACCGAGCAGAACCTGCGGTTCAGCCAAGACCTGCTGAGGGCACATCGCCCGGACCGGGACGGGCAGCTGCTCGTGGTCACCAACGGCTACCACGTGCCTCGCACGGCGCTGCTGTCCCGGAGCCTCGGGATCGACGCGGATGTGATCGGCGCCCCGACCGCGCGCTACTTCGTGCCCAGCGCCTTCATCCGCGAGTTCATGGCCGTACTGCGCATGCACCTGCAGCTGCAGATCACGTTCGCTGTCCTGGGCGTCGTGCTGGCGTCGTGCACCGGCTGGGTCGTCGCCCTCGCTCACGGAGGGTGATGTGCCCGGTCAAGGCCGAGCAGGTCTGCCTGAGGCGGACTCGAGGAACCCCTCGAGACCGCCTGCTTTCGCCCAGCGACCGCTGCCCGGAGCCCTCCGCGCGCCTGCGTCCCGCGTCAGCCGAGCCGGTCCTGGCTGACGATCAGTCACGGGCCTCACGAGAGGCCTCACACCTCACGTTGAGGTGGGGTGACGGCGTATGGCTCGCTCGGTAGTATCCCCGCCATGACCACATTGACGGGACGGACAGCCCTGATCACCGGCGTCAGCCGCCGCAAGGGCATCGGCTTCGCCGTCGCCCGGCGCCTCGCCCGTGCCGGGGCGAGCCTGCGCCTGGTCCACCACACCCCGCACGACGCCGGTCAACCCTGGGGCGCCGACGACGTCGAGACCGTGATGGCTGAGCTGCGTGCCGAGCTCGTGGACGGTGCGACGCTGGAGCACACCGACGCCGATTTCGCCGACCCGGATGAGCCCGCCCGCGTCATCAACTGGGCTGGGCCGTCCGTTGAGATCCTGGTGGCCAATCACGCCCGGTCCGGCGGGGACGGCACCCTGGCCGAGATGACCCCGCAGACCCTCGAGCAGCACTGGCGCATCGATGCCCAGTCCGTGCTGCTGCTCACCCAGCACTTCGCCAACCGGTTCGAGGGTGAGGACGGGCGGGTGATCTGGCTGACCTCGGGTCAGGCCAGGGGGCCGATGCGCGGCGAGGTCGCCTACGCCGGTGCGAAGGCGATGCTCGCCGGCCTGGTGCCCACGGTGGCCGATGAGCTGATCGATGCCGGCATCCGGCTCAACGCCGTGAACCCGGGCCCAGTGAACACGGGATACCTGGACCCGGAGACCACGGACCGACCCGACCGCCTGGATGAGATCAAGGCGGCGTTCCCGCTGGGCCGGTTCGGAGAGCCGGACGACCCGGCCCGGCTGATCGAGTTCCTGGTCACCCAGGCCGGTGGATGGATCGTGGGGCAGGTCATCGACTCCGAGGGCGGGTTCCGCCGGGGGTGATCAGCTGCAGGACCTCACCGGTCCAGCGACGTCGCAGCCACCGGTCGTGGGATGAAGCGCCCTGGGTTTCGTTCCGATCCCAACGAAGGAGAATCGGAACATGCCCAAGAAGTTCAGCCCCGAGCTGCGTGAGCGCGCGATCAGGATGGTCCTGGAACGCCAAGCCACGCAGGGAGGGCCCCGTTCCATTCCATCCGCGCGGTAGCCCCGCAGCTCGATGTCAGCGACGAGACCTTGCGGATGTGGTGCCAGCGCCACGGCCCCGAAGTAGCCCCGGCATCGGCCTCACAGACCCCTGCGGAGGAGATCCGCAGGATCAAACGCGAGCTGGCCGAGGCCCGCCGGGCCAACGAGATCCTCAAGGCGGCGTCGGCTTTTTTCGCAGCGGAGCTCGACCGCCCCACGACGAGATGATCGTGTTCATCGACGAACACCGTGATCAGTTCGGGGTCGAGGCCATCTGCCATTTGCTCAGCACGACGGAATGTGGGTTCATCACCTCCCGCGGCTACCGCGCCGCGAAGACACGACCGGCCTCCGCGCGGGCCCTGCGAGACGTCCTGCTGCTCGAAGAGGTCAAGCGAATCCATGCCGAGAACTGCAGCGTCTACGGCGTCAGGAAGATGCACCACGCGATGCGCCGCGCCGGGTGGGAGATCGGCCGTGACCAGATCTCCCGACTGATGAAGCTCGCCGGCATGGAAGGGGTTCGGCGCGGCCACAAGCCGATCACGACCCGCCCTGCAGGTGAGCCGGATGCTCGTCCTGACCTCGTCGAGCGCCGCTTCGCCGCGGAAGGCCCGCACCGGCTCTGAGTCGCTGACATCACCTACGTGCGGATCCTGGCCGGGTTCTGCTATGTCGCGTTCATCACCGACGTCTTCTCCCGGCGCATCGTGGGATGGGCGGTCTCGGGCAGCCTTCATACCGCGGGGCCGCCGTTGCTCGCCCTCGTGAGCACGGGAGCCAGCCGTGGCCGGCAGGGCCTGGTGCACCACAGCGATAGGGGTTCTCAGTACGTCTCTCTGGCCTGCTCGGACGCGCTCATCACCGCGGGGGTGAGCGCCTCGGTGGGCACCGTGGGCGACTTCTACGTCAACGCCCTGGCCGAGACCGTGAACGGGCTCTTCAAGGCCGGGCTCATCCACGCCAAGCGGGTGTGGGAGTCCGTCGAGGCGGTCGAGATGGCCACCATGGGGTGGGTGCACTGGTGGAACACCGCCCGCCTCCACGAGGCCCTGGGCTACCACACGCCGGCGGAGGTCGAGGCGGCCTAGACTCACGACCAGGACCCAGTGCCCGTTGCGTCCTGACCTCGGAACGAAACCCAGGGCGCTTCACCTGCACAGACCCAGAAGGTCGCTGGCCCATCGACTCGCGTGGAGCCGAGTGACCGGCGACTTCAGCTGGGCGCGGTTCTAGGCAGTGAGGCTGCGCACCGCGTCCACCCCGATCACCAGCGCGAGCGCCAGGTAGACCGCCGCGGCGATGTAGTTGAAGACCATCTGCGCGCCGGGGCGTTCGGTGAAGCGACTGCTCAGGGCGCTGGCGGCCACGCCGATCGCACCGTAGAGGAGGACTTCGGTGGAGACGTTCACGGCGCCGAGCATGAGCAGCTGGGCGGTGGTGTTAGAGGCCTCACCGATGAATCGGGGCAGCACGGCCAGGAAGAACAGGATCAGCTTCGGGTTAGTCAGGCTCACCAGCAGGCCCCGCAGGTACCAGCGCTGGGACGGCGCCTCGGCAGGGGTGGCTGCGGTGGTCCGGGCATGACGGGCGGTGCTGATGGCCAGCCAGAGTAGGTAGGCGCAGCCGAGTAGCTTCACGAACGCCAGGGCCCCGGGGTAGGCCGCGGCCAGGGCGCCGAGGCCGAAGGCGACGGCGCCGGCGTAGGCGGCCATGCCGGTGCCGATGCCCAGGATCGCTCGGATCGCGGCCGCGCGACCGCCCTGGAGCCCGACGGCGAGCATGTAGGTCATGTCCGGGCCCGGGGGTGCCAGGAAGACGAGGATGACCCCGATGAAGGCGGGCAGGACGGTGAAATCGAGCATGACTGGGCGGCGCCTTATAGTCGTGGGAGGGCTCGGGCCGGGCCAGCCTAGCCGGTTCCACCGACACCCCAAGGTGCCCGTGATCCTTCACCCCGCCGCGAACTGCGGTCCGATGCCGCAGGACGAGCACCCCACCGGTCAAGCTCCAGGGCCCCGATGCGGGTATGCATCATATTCGCGCGTTTGTGCAATCTTCGCTGCATCTCGACACTTCAGGCGCCGAGGCTGTCGAGATGCGATGAAGATGGCACAGGCCACGCCTGCAGGATCGCTCTTTCCGGATTGCCGCTACTCCGTGTGCAGGGCGAGTGATTAGCAACGGAGACGGCTGGGTGCCCTAGGTTGATGCCATGGCTCAGGTGTGGCGTCGTCCAGCAAGCGGTCTCGCCCTCGCCTATGCCGTCGGGCCCGTGGCGCCAGGTGGGCATGTCAATGTCCCCGACGGCCGATGCGGCCTCGTCTGGGCAGACTCCACAGTGTGGTGGCTTGGCCCGGCGACGCGTCCCTGGATTCCTGACCGAGCGCTCGACACCGTCATCGGGATCCGCTTCAGCTATGTGACCGGACACGGGTTCGCCGGGACCTCGCTGGGCCCGTGGCGCGACATGCGAGTTGAGCTCAGCGAGTTGCAGAGCCACGCAGCACAAGCCGCCGAGCTGAAGCTCACGCTGGCCGCATGCACCTCACCTGCTCGACAGGCAGCAGTCCTCTTGGGGTACGCATCCGCACATGCCACCTCTGCCGACAATGCAGCAGTCCAGATGCTGGAGGCGGCACGGAGGGGAGATTCGGTGTCGGCAGTCGCCGCTCGACTCGGCCTCTCGACGCGTCAGGTGCATCGTCGGTCCCAGGATGTCTTCGGCATGCCACTGTCCACTCTGCGCAGGATCATCCGACTTCACCGAACCAGCGCGGCGCGGGGAAGGGGGGCCACAGCGACCCTGGCTTCGTTGGCGGCGGAAAGTGGGTTCAGCGACCAGGCGCATCTGGCACGGGAGTGCCGCGCGCTCACATTGGCCCCGCCTTCCCGTGCCCTCATCCCTGGAGGTGTCGCAGTGTCTGATTCGTTCAAGCCGGCCCCTCGGCCCACCTTCTAGTGTCCCGGGTATGCAGACGTGGGAAGAGATCATCGAAGCCATCCAGGCGGCACTTGCTGGGCGTAGTGCCGAAGCGCGAGAGGCCCTGCAAGCATGCTGGGGCCGCTCGGACCCTCGTGACGCCGCGCAACGTTGCGTGATCGCCCACTACTTGGCCGACCAGCAAGACGATCTCCACGATGAGATCGCGTGGGACGAGCGAGCACTGGCGGCATTCGCTGACGTCGCTGAGGACGCACTTGTCCCTGTGGGGGTGCCGTCCACGGCCGGATTTGCTGTCAGTCTGCACCTGAACCTCGGAGACGGCTACCTCCGCGCTGGCGAGCTGGCCAAGGCGCGCGTCCAGGTGCAGGAAGCTCAATCAGCAGTTCACCTGCTCCCCGCCGAGGGCTACGGGGCGATGGTCCGCGGAGGCGTGGAACGACTCGCCATCCGCGTCGAGGCCGCTTCCTGAGCGAGACGAGCCACTGTTCTCACCATCAGACCTTGAGGTTTGTTGCCGAGATGCGCCGAAGTGTGCACGAGAGTGTCATCTCGCAAGCTGCAGTACGGCTTCGGTTACTACCACTCGCACGGGCTCGTCTCACCGGTCACGCGTAGCGAGCCCATGCCCTAGGTCGAACTGCGTATCTGCCGCTTCCAAGATCTGCGCCCATTCCCCGTGCGTTGGGTGGTGACCCATCCCGGCGACCTCGAACCGTGCGCTGCCTGGGGCGGCGCAGGCGAGTCTGCGCCCCTGATCAGGTGGTGTCATGGTGTCTTCTGTTCCGACCACGACCAGCAGCGGATGGATCAGCCGATCCGCGTGATTCAGCGGGGAAGAGTCCTGCCACTGCCGTGGCTGCAGGGTCTTTTCCAGATACCGACGGGCCCCGCCGAAAGCCGTGTCCCGCGCGAAGGAGCGCAGTTCAGCTGGGGCGCTGACCAGCACTACGCCGTCGAGGGCCCCGGCAGGCTGATCCGCTGCGGCCAGGGCTGCCATCAGCCCTCCCATGGAAAACCCCACCAGCACGATGCCTGACACGTCCGGCTGCCAGCGCATCCAGGCCAGGACTCGTGAGATGTCAAGGGAGGCGCTGAGCCCGTAGTCGTCGACGCCGGTGGAACCGTGCCAGCCGCGCAGGGAGATGCTCACCGCGTGCCATCCACGATCGAGCACCTGGCGTGCGACCGGGGCCATGGTCGAAGCATCCTCACCCCACCCGTGCAGCAACAGGATTGCTGGCGCCTGCCGGTCACACCACCAGGCGTACCCGCCCAGCTGCACGTCCTCGAACTCCAACAACACCGGGACCGCGCCGGGAAGACGGGGCAGCACCGTGGTGCCGGTTGGGTGTGGGGTCAGCGGGCTCTCCATGAACCCATGGCAGTCCCGTGGTGCGCGCACGTCAAGATCCCCAGTGGAGTGCTCGGGTGGCGAGCAGGGCGTGGTCTATGGCCCGACGACACCGACTGTGTCAAGATCTCAGGCCCCCAGACCGGTATGCAGCATACCCGCGCGTTTGTGCAATCTTCGCTGCATCTCGACACACAGATCCACGGGAACCTCGAGGTAGGCCCGCCAGATCCAGGCCAGCGAGCCGCCCCTGATCCACGCCCCAGAGACCCCCTCTGGGCCTGGATCAGGGGCGGCTCCGTTCGGGGGATGAGCAGCAGTGGCGAGGCGATGTGCATGGGCCACACGGCGGCGGGAAGTTGTAGAGATGCAGCGAAGATTTCACACGACACGCGGTGAACCCTTCTCGGAGCAAAACCTTCAGCGGGGTCTGTGAAATGTACCCCTCGGCCGCCGAGAGAGTCATCAACGCCCAGGGTCAGTACATCTAGCCGACCACCCTGACCGCTGCGTCGCGGACATGTCCCAGGCGCGCGCCTGACAGTGCGCTCATGCCGGGAAGGCGATTCTGAGGCCGTGCCACCTGCCGCTCGACTTCCGCCTCAGGCACCGGGTGCAGAGGAGTCACCTCTCGTGGTCGACGGCGGGCTATCAGTCGGGGATGCTCTCGCGTGCAGCCTTGCGAATCTGTGCTGAAGCGTGCTGCGAGGCAAAGGTCAGCAGTTGAGAAACAGCTGGCGGGCGTGAAGCAGGAACTGGTGACAGCTGATCGTTAGTGCCGGGAGGCTGAGGATGAGTCGTTGGCGGCCGTGCATCCGGTGAGCAGGAAAGCACCGACCACGACGGTGATTGCAGCGGTTTTCGTTCCGCCGTACTTCGGGAATGGCCTGAAGTTTTTCATGGGATTCCTTCCCGTGTCTGCCCGTGGTGCCAATTGGCCTTACTACCCCATAGGGGTAGTGCCTACCTGCGTGACGCGGAAGCGCCCCCGCCCGGAACGAGCCCGGGAGGGGCACTGCGTTCAGTCGTGCTTGCTGATTTCCGGTTCATGTTCGGCAATGTGCTCGGTCTCGATCTGGAAGGTCGAGTGATGGATGGAGACCTCGAAGTGTCCTGCGACGCAATCTTTGATCTCGTGGAGCGTCTGCGCGGCACGACCGTCGGTGAAACACTCGTCCTCGACGACGACGTGGGCGGTCAGGATCGGCAGGCCGGTCGCCACAGTGGAGGCGTGCAGGTCATGGACATCTTTGACATGGTCAAGTTCGAGGATGTGCGAACGCACCTTGTCGAGGTCGAGGCCCTTGGGAGTGAACTCCATAAGGACGCCGGTGGTCTCGCGCATGAGCTTGAACGCGCGAGGCACGATCAATGTGGCGATAAGCAGTCCGGCGATGGCATCGGCCTGCATGAACCCGGTCGTGGCGATGACGATCGCCGCGATGATCACTCCGAGCGACCCGAGGGCATCATTGAGAACTTCGAGGAACGCGGCACGCATGTTGAAGTTCGAACCGCGGCTGGAGGCGAGGATGGTGATGGCGATGATGTTCGCGACCAGGCCGATGATGCCGAATATCAGCAGTTCGCTTGCGGGCACCTCCGGCGGCTCGAACAGTCGCCGGATGCCTTCGATGGCGGCGTAGGTGCCCACCGCCAGCAGCAGTGCCGACTGTCCGAGGGCTGCGATCACTTCGATACGCCGGAACCCCCAGGTGCGCTTGGAGTTGGCGGGCTTGAGCATCAGCGTCGCGGCGATCAGTGCGACCAGCAGCCCGGAGGCATCGGTAATGGCATGGGCGGTGTCGGTCAGCAGTGCGAGGCTGCCGGTGATGATCGAGCCGATGGCCTGGGCGACGACGATCGTCGCGGTGATCGAGAATGCGATCCAGAGTTTCTTGCGGAAATCTCCGGGGTGACCGGTCTCGCTGGCGGCGGGGCCGTGATTGTGTCCTGCGCCCATGACTACTTCTTGTCCGTATCTGTCGCGTGGTGGGTATGTGGGAGTCGCAGGTGCGTGCAGAGCAGGGTCTGCGTGCCGGTGGCATCGAGGAGGCGTTCGGCAGCGGCGATGAGGGTACGCAGGAGCTCGGACTGTGCCAGCGAGTACCAGGTGGAGCGCCCTTCCGGGCGCATCGTCGCCAGGCCGCACTCGACGAGGAAGCCGACATGCTTGCTCACCGTGGACTGGGCCAGGCCCATGTGCTCGACCAGGTCCCGGACCCGGTGCTCCCCGGAGGCGAGGTGCTGCACGATCGCTAACCTCGTCGGCTCCGCAAATGCCTGGAACAGGTGGGCGTACGCTACTGTCGCCACTTCGTCGAGGGTTGCCCCCTCCTCTTGAATCATCGTCATAGGGCGATCATATCGCGCTAGAGCGATATTGTCGAGTGTGATCTGTTGCTCCGACACGGAATGAAGCTCAGGGGTCCCGTCGCACCCGAGGATGGGCTACCTGGGGGATGGTCGGTCGCATAGCTGCAGTGGGGAGCTACGTCAGCTGACCATCGGCCCCGGTGGAGAGCAGGCGGGGTGGGGAGCCGATGTCGATGAGTCGGGTGAAGTAGTCCTGTGCGCAGGTGGCGAAGACCCCTACCTGCGGGTGGCTCCTCCTCTGCCCTGGCCAGGTCAGCGCCACGGTCACCCGTGGGGCATCCTCGATGGGCAGATAGACCACCTCCGGCGCGCGGTGATTGTGCGTTGTCGCCTCTGCAGTGATGCCGATGGCGTCGCCGACAGCGATGCGGGTTAACCACTCGTCCGTGTTCGCCACCGAGATCGTGCGCGGCATGCGAGCAGTCGTACTCCACAGCTCCCCGGTGGCCGTCGGAGCGGTCGCCCAGACCGCCACCGGCCCGTCAGCGAGATCGGCTAGGGTCACCGACTCCTGCCGGGCACGCGAGTCGGTACTCGTCACCGATGCAACCAGGCGTTCGGTGAACAGCGGTAACCGCTCCAAACCCGGACCAATGGCACGTTTGGGTGAAGAAGAGCGGATGAGTGCGGCATCGATCGCCCCCGTCGCGCAGGGCCCAGATCGGGTCCGTCGGGCGACTGTATTCGATGAGCTCAGCGTGCCCACGCTTCCATTCCTGGAACAGAGGCAAGGTGTGACGGCCAAAGCCGGCCCAGGCGCAACGGCACCAGGATGCGCAGTGAGGCCGTGGTGCGATCTTCCAGGTGAAAAGGTAGGTTTGAATCCGGTTCCGAGAAGGGCACATGGGCCTGGGTCCGACGATCAGACTCTGTTGTGAGCCGCGGCCCGCCCTCGCCCTCGCAACGTTCAAGTGAGTAGATCCTGGAACGGCCGAACTTCAGACGGATGCCGTAGCCGCCGTTGGGTCCGTCAGGCAGAAACTCTGCCCCCAATTCTTCGAGGGCGGCCCGCACACGCTCCTGCTTCTTCTACGACAAGTCGTGTCGCCCCTTCTCGAAGTCGCGCAACTCTTCCTTGGTCACGTTGGCTTCACGGGCGATATATTGGGCGCTCACCTTCACGAGGATGCGCGCGACGCGTGTCATGTCACCGTTGAAGATGTGCTGGCTCTCCATCACTCGCCTCCAACGACGTGTGTCCTATTGGGCTCAGCGGGAAGTGGAGGTGCCTACGGGATTCGAACCCGTGTAAACGGTTTTGCAGACCGCTGCCTATCCTCTCGGCCAAGGCACCAAGTCGCCGGCGAAGTCAGTCGCCCGGCGTGAGGCCAGCAACCAGGTTGAAGGCGCCGGTGAGAATGTTCAGCGACACGACCCCGACGACATCAGAGATCTCACGGTCGCTGTACCCGTATCCCCGAAGCTCGTCAATCTGCTCGTCGGTGATCGACGTAGGCTCACGGTAGATCTGGAGGCCGAGCGCGATCATCGCCGCGACCGGGCCGGTCATCGCCGTACCCTGCTGGGCGAGTGCGATCTCGTCATCGCTGACCCCGAGCGATCGTGCCGCGCTGATGTGCGAGGCCAGGCACATTCCGCATCCCTGCTTCGACTGCACGGCGATCGAAACGAGCTCGCTGACCTTACGGTCGAGCTTGGCGCGACGCATGGCTTTGCTCAGCTGCAGATAGCCGCCGAGCACCGCCGGGGAGTGCGCCATCGTCGAGACCATGTCTCCGACCTGGCCGTGCCGCTCGACGAGATCGCCGAGCAAGTCTCGTGAGGCCCCCACTGCGGTCTCAGGGGTCAATCGGGAAAAACGGGGCATGATGCCTCCTCTGTCAGTTCGGTCGCGAGTTCGAGGTGGGAGAACCCGCACGAGTGCGTTCCTGCTGCTGATGTTCGGCATGGAAGATCGCAGCCTCAGCCAGCGCCCCGGCATGCACACCGTTCAATAGGTAGAAGTCGCCGGACTCGCGTCGCTGCCGACTCACGATCCCGGCCGACTCCAGGCGGTGAAGCTCGTGGGAGGTCTGGTCGACGGGAAGGTCGACGATGTCCGCCAGATGATTGGCAGAGACCTCGATGTCGCGAATGGCGAGGATCATCTTCACACTCACCGGATTCGCCAGCAACGCGAAGACTCCGACCGCCGCATTCAGATGCGGTGTGTCATACGTGGCGTGCACGTGCTCAACCTTCTTCATAGTCATCAATACTACCCCATACCCCTATAGGGTATCAAGGGTTATTCAATCGATGTGACGGACTCGGAAACGCGTGGCCGGGTGCGGCGGATCGGGGTGAGGCCAGAGGCGACGGGTCCGCGCAGGAGCACGTGTCCAGTCGGGAGGGTCAACCGCGTCCAACGGCCGGCGGTTGAGATCGTGGCCCCGTTTCCTCGGCTGAGGAACCCGAAGACGTAGGCGGCGAACGCAACGCCTTGTGGCAGCGATGCGAGTGCCGTGTCCGGGGTGCCCCAGACCGTGCCCCGGATCTTGCGGACGACATCGTCGCCGGGTTTGTCGGGAAGTGCTTGGGCGACGGCCTCGATGCCGGCACGGGCGCTGCGCATCAGCGTCAGGCTGGTCACATCGGCAATAAGTCTCCACCCGTGTTGCGGGGGTTCGACGCTGGTCCAGGCGGGTGCCAGCGCGGTCTCCGGCAGCGCCAGGGTCAGGGGGTCGGCGGTCGCGGTCAGGGTGTCGACGGTGACGTCGCACTGCAGCTCGGGGTCGGAGCGGAGCGTGCGAAGGACGAGGATCGTAGGAGTGCGGTCGAGCGGGCCACGGGGCGTTAGCGCGGCTGCGGCCTGCAAGCGCACGCCATGGGCACCGGCCTGCGCGGCCCGCTGAGCGAAGGTGAGCGCGTCGCGGGCGGGCGGCGCGTCGGCGAGGATCAAGCGCGCTGGCATCCTGAGGGTTTGTGCCCGCCGTGTCCTGGAACGCGGTGGTCAGGGTCCGGGTTCAGGAGCGAACGAGCCGGTTGATGGCGTCGGTGGCTTCCTGGATCTTCTCGACGGCCGCCTCGTCGCTGAGCTTGGCGGCATCAAGCACGCAGTGCTTGAGATGGTCGTCGAGCAGACCAGTCGCGACCCCCTGGAGGGCACGGGTCAGGGCGGAGACCTGGGTGAGGATGTCGATGCAGTACTTCTCCTCATCGATCATCTTCGCGATCCCACGCGCCTGTCCTTCGATGCGCTTCATGCGGCCGAGATAGCGCTCCTTGTCGCTGATGTAGCCGTGCTGGTGGGAATCGGTATCGACAGACATGGGCATGTCCTTACTTCTGGCGCTCCAGGACGGAACGCGTGCTGGCTTCGGGTGTGAGGTCGATGCGCCGCAGCAGCTGGGCGTTGAGCGCGACAACCACGGTGGAGGCTGACATCAGGATCGCGCCGATCGACATTGGCAGGACGAGTCCCACCGGTGCGAGGATACCGGCCGCCAACGGCACCGAAAGAAGGTTGTAGCCGGCGGCCCACCACAGGTTCTGCTTCATCTTGCCGTATGCGCGTCGCGACAGCTGGATGATCGAGAGCACGCTGCGTGGGTCGGAACTGGCCAGGATCACCCCGGCCGAGGCGATGGCGACATCGGTGCCCGCGCCGATCGCGATGCCGACATCGGCCTGCGCCAGAGCCGGGGCGTCGTTGACGCCGTCGCCGACCATCGCGACCCTCTTGCCCTCTTCCTGCAGCTGGGAGACCTTCGCGGACTTGTCCTCCGGGCGCACGCCGGCGAAGACGCGGTCGATGCCGAGCTCCTTGCCGACCTCGTTCGCGACCGCCTCGGCATCGCCGGTGATCATGACGACCTCGACGCCGAGGGCGTGGAGGGCGTCGACGGCGTCGCGGGATTCTGGCCGGACCTCGTCGGCGAGCCTCAGCCCGCCGACCACCTGGCCGCCGCGGAGAACGTGCAGAATGATCGCGCCCTCGGAGCGCCATGCCTCGGCCGTGCCGACCTCGTGCTGACCGGTCTCCTCGAGCAGCCGGGGCCCGCCGACGCGGACCTCCTGGCCGGAGACGGTCGCGGTGACGCCGACGGCGGGCGAGGATGAGAAGCCGCTGGCCTGCTGGAGGGCAAGGCCCTTGTCCTTGGCGGCGGTGACGATGGCCTTGGCGAGCGGGTGCTCGCTGTCGGCCTCGGCCGAGGCAGCGAGGGCGAGGACCTGGTCGGCGTCGAGTTCGCCGGTCGGCTCGACGCCGGTGACGGTGGGCTCGCCCTTGGTCAGCGTGCCGGTCTTGTCGAACAGGACCGCGTCGACCTGCCGCATGGACTCCAGCGCCAGGCGGTCCTTCACTAGGACGCCTCCGCGGGCGGCTCGCTCGGTGGCGATGGAGACGACCAGCGGGATCGCCAGGCCGAGGGCGTGGGGGCAGGCGATGACGAGCACGGTGATGGTGCGCACGACGGCCTCGTCGGGCATGCCGATGAGCGTCCAGACGACCGCAGTGACCAGCGCCGCGCCAAGAGCGAACCAGAACAGCCAGGCCGCGGCCTTGTCGGCGATCCGCTGGGCGCGGGAGGATGAGTTCTGCGCCTCGGCGACGAGCCGGTTGATGCCGGCCAGGGCGGTGTCGTCACCGGTGGCGGTGATCTCCACCCGCAGGCCGGAGTCGGTGGCGACGGTGCCGGCGGTGACGGTCTGGCCCTCGCCGCGAGAGACCGGGCGGGACTCGCCGGTGATCATGGACTCGTCCATGTCGGCGCGGCCGTCGACGATGGTTCCGTCGGCCGGGACGCTGCCGCCGGGGCGCACGATGACCACGTCGCCCACGTCGAGGTCGGCTGGGGCCACCTTGACGACGTTCTCGCCCTCGACGCGCTCGGCCTCGTCTGGCAGCAGTGCCGCCAACGAGTCGAGCGCCGAGGTGGTCTGGGCCAGGGAGCGCATCTCGATCCAATGGCCCAGCAGCATGATGACGATCAGCAGCGCCAGTTCCCACCAGAATTCGAGCTCGTGATGGACGAGCCCGAGCGTGGCGGCCCAGGAGGCGAAGAAGGCCACCGTGATCGCCAGAGCGATGAGTAGCATCATCCCGGGCTTGCGGGACTTCAACTCGCTGACGGCACCGGTGAGGAAGGGCCTGCCGCCCCAGACGTACATGACGGTGCCCAGTGCCGCGGCGACCCAGCCCGCCCAGCCGGGGACCTCGTAGCCCAGCAGCATGGCGAACATCGGTGAGAGGGCGACCGCGGGGATGGCGATGACGAGGTTGATCCAAAACAGCCGGCGGAACTGGCCAACGTGGTCCCCGTGCCCGCCATGGCCGCTGTGATCTCCGTGCCCACCGTGCTGGGCATGCTCATCGTGGCCGCCGTGCTCGTCGAGGCCCGTGTGGCCTGAGTGCTGCCCGTGGTCCATGGCGTGGCCCTGATGCCCGGTGTGCTGACCCTCGCGCGTGCCGTGCGCATCCGCCGAGGCGTGCGCGGACACAGACCCGTGGTGATGCTCGCCGTGGGCGGGTGTATCGGTTTCGTGACCGTGGTGCTGGTGTGAGTTCGGGTCCGTCATGATTCCTCTCCTCCGTCATCGAGCCAGGCCGATTGCCGCTCACCCGGTGGCCGGGCAAGCGAACGTCGGCTCAGGACGCTGGTTGGATCTCGCTCTCGACGACCCACTTGTGGTTCGTCATCTTCATGCCGTCCGTCTCGTAGTCGACCATGTAGACCGTCTCATCGGTGGACGAAGCGATGGTGGCCTTTACGCCTTCCATGCCTTCCATGTGCTCGGCGAGCAGAGTCACCTCTGTGCCGTCGGCCAGGCGCGCGTCGCCGGCATCCTCAATTTCTTCCTGCACGACCCACTTGTGATCAGCGACGGGGTCGCCGCCACCTGCGGGCGTGTAGTTCACGGAGTACGTGTACGTGTCGAATGCGCCGGAAATCGTTGCTGTAGCCCCTTCCATGCCTTCCATGTGGTCGGCCGTGAGCTGCACCTCGGTACCGACAGGGTAGGTGGGCTCACTGGCTTCGGCGATACCCTCGGGTGCCGGTCCGCCGTCCATCGGGTGCTCCATCTCTTCATCACCGCTTTCTGCGTTGTTGCCGCCGTGGCCCTGATGCTCCTCAGTAGCCGAGGGGTCGGTCTGCTGGTTGTCGTCTGCTCCGCTGGCGCAACCGGCGAGCACGAGCGCCACTCCGAGGGCTCCCGCTGCCAGTCCTGTTCGCAGTCTCCTCTGCATGTCATTTCCTTTCATCAATATGCCTACCATATACCCCTAGGGGGTACTAGTCAAGGATTGTGTGTTGTGTCGGTATGGATCAATCGGAAGCCCCTTCTCAGAGGGTCTGCTCGTGTTGGATGGGCAATGCGGCGATGAGGGGATGGTCGAAGCCCGTCGGTCCGGTCTTCGCGGCTCCTCCGGGAGAACCCAACTCGTCGAAGAACTCGACGTTGGCCTTGTAGTAGTCAGACCATTCGTCGGGCAGGTCGTCTTCGTAGTAGATGGCCTCGACGGGGCAGACCGGTTCGCAGGCTCCGCAGTCGACGCATTCGTCGGGGTGGATGTAGAGCGAGCGTTCGCCCTCGTAGATGCAGTCGACAGGACATTCGTCGATGCAGGCGCGGTCCTTGACGTCCACGCAGGGAAGCGCGATCACGTAGGTCATGGCTGCTCCTCTCGGTCGGGTGCGGATCGGCGGTGAGAGCCGGTGGGAGGCTCGGGGAAGTCGTCAGTCTCTGCCGGGCCTGCGGCCGGGTGCGGGATGCGCAGGCGCAGGACGGTGGCGACGAGGCTGAGGGCGATGATGATCGCACCGAGGATCGTCATCGTCCCCGACAGGGTGAGCACCGGCACGAGCAATCCGGCGACGATGGTGGGCACGCCGAATGCCAGGTAGGCAACTGTGTAGATCACAGCCATCACGGCGGCGCGTTCCGACGATGCCGTGTGGGGCATGAGTGTGCGCAGTACCCCGAGGAACGCTGTGCCGAACCCGGAACCGACGATCGCGACCGAGGCGACATAGGCTGGGTAGGAACCGAGTGCGAGGGCGCCGATGCTCACTGCGGTGCCGAACGCCAGGGCACTGGTCGCATACAGGCTGATGGTGCGGGCGGAACGCCGCTGTAGGACGGAGGAGGCGGTGACTCCGGAGATCGCCAGTGCGAAGATGACGATCCCAGCTTGGGTGTGCGTGGAGCCCCCAAGCTCACTGCCGACGAGGTCGGCTCCGAGCGCAAGGAAGAGTCCGTTGGTCGCCCACCCGGCGATGATCACGGGCACTCCGGCGGTGAACATGCGGCGTAGGTGCGGTGGCACGGTGAACCGCGGACGGAGGTCGCCACGTCGTATCTGGGTCTTCGGGGCCAGTTCCGGTGTGCTCCACACGACCGTTGCCACGATGAGGAAGGCAAGCACGAGCGACCCGAAGACGGCAGTTGTCGGTTCGGAGGTGAGATCGAGGAGAAGTGCAGCACCGAGAGCCCCGGCCCCAAGGCCAATCATCGGGCCGATCGTGTTCCACAGGGCTGCGATGTTCCGATGTGACGGGGACTCGAAGTCGATCATCATCGCCGACAGCGCCGGGATCAGCAGACCCGCTGCGAGCCCTTGCAAGGCTCGGGCGACCAGGAGCGCCGCGAGGCTACCGGCGAACCAGAACATGGCCACGCTCAGCGCCAGCGCCAAAGAACCGGCGGCCACGACCGGACGTCGGCCGACGTGGTCGGAGAGTGGTCCGAGGTAGAGCAGCGCGGCCAGGAGGGTGAAGGTGTAGACCGCGAACACGAGTGTGGTGGCGACGGGGATGAGTCCGAGCCGTTCGGCGATCTGGGGGTAGAACAAGGACGGCGCGCTGGCAGCGGCCATCATGAGAATGGTCGCTGCCAGCGAGAGCACGAAGCCCCGCCGTGGGATCTGCCTAATACAGTCTCCCGCCATTGCCTATGCCCGCACGCCGTGGAGCTGCTGCCCCCACTGGTAGACGGTGCCGACTGCGTCGATGCCAGTGACGCCGACGACGATGCCGTCGGTCTCGTGGCGGACGATGAACTCCTCACCGGCTTCCAGGTGGGCGTCTGCGCCGGCTGTGTACCCGACTCCGGAGATCATCTGACCGTAGACCATTGCCATGTAAGGGCTGCGTGGCAGGTAGGCGCCCGGATCGTCGCTAATGCCGAGGTCGTGCAATGCGGCCTGCGCGGCATGCGCACCCTGTGCGGCGGCGTCTTCCCAATGGTCGATGCGCCAGGCGTCCAGTGCTTCGTCGTGGTGCGTGGCCACGCCTCCGGCTGCGTAGACGTGTTCTGCCGCGGCGCGGAGGTGATCGTCGACGTCGATACCGTTCGTCCACGGTGACGGGGCTGCGGGCGTCGTGCCGAGCGCGAGGAGAAGGAAGTCAGCCACGACGGGATTTCCGTCGTTGAGGGTGATGGTGACACCGGATTCTGTTTCGTCGACATGCTGGAGAGTGCGACCGAATCGGGCCTGCACCTTGGCGGCATGGTCGGCGGCGAGGCGCTCAGCCACGGGCGCCCCAAACGCTCCGACGCCGGGAACTGAACTGCGGGAGACCAGCGTGACCATGTGTCCGTCGGCTTGCAGAGACGAGGCTGTCTCGGCTGCGATGATTCCACCGCCGTAGATCGCTACCCGCGCGGGTCGCCCCAGTCCGGTCAGCAGCTTTCGGATGCCCAGGGCATCCTCCACGGAGTGAAGAGCGGTGACCCGCCCTTGTCCGGCGTCGTCGCCGCCGAACACGTCAGCGGGCAGGGAGCGGGGCATGCTCCCGGTCGCGACGATGAGCGCGTCGTAGGAGACTTGTGCGCCGGAGGTCAACTGGGCCTGCTTCGCCGAGGTATCGACTTTGAGCACGGTGTCGGCGATGACCTCGATCTGAGGCAGCGGGAGCTTGATCATCTCCGGCGGTGTCGGACCGAACGCGATTCCCTTGATGAGCATCCGCGTATAGGGCGTCTCCCCGGTGCGGGTCACCAGCGTCACCCGGACATCGTCGCGTGAGGCGAGAGTGCGGGCGGCTGCGGCCCCGGCTGCTCCCGATCCGAGGATGAGGACGTGCTGTGGGGTCATAGAAGAACTCCTGAACTGCTGGTCGTGATCGAACTGATGCGCCGGCGTCAGGAGCGCACGAGGCGGGCGATGGCCTCGGACGCCTCGCCGAGCCTCTGCTCGCTGACTGGTCCGCCGGCGAGTGCGGCGTCGAGGACGCAATGCTTGAGGTGATCGTCGAGCAGGCCGAGGGCGACGTTTTCGAGTGCCCTGGTGACTGCGGAGATCTGGGTGAGGATGTCGATGCAGTAGCGGTCCTCGTCGACCATCCGATCGATGCCGCGGATTTGGCCTTCCAGGCGGCGCAGGCGATTGCGGTACTTCGTCTTATCGCTGATGTATCCGTGGACGGACGCGTCGCCGTCGCCTCCTGCGGGGCAGGTGTCGAGGTGGGTTTCGGTGGTGGGAGTCGTAGTGGTCATGTCGGTTCGCTCCGATCAGGTGGCGGGGTGCCGCAGCGGTGCCGCGGCACCCCGCACGCTGGTGGATTACGCCATGTTGGCGGCGTACTTGGCTGGGTCCGAATCGAACGCGGGCCCACAGCCAGCGCAGCAGAAGTAGTAGCGCTCATCCTCGAAGTCGCGGTAGAGGCCGGCGGCCTCGGCGGTCTTCTTGCTGACCGGGGTGCCGACCATGACCGGGCAGGTGGTCATGTCATCGGCGCCCCCGCCAAGAAGGTTCTCGCGTCCACCGTTCTCCACGGCCGGGTTGGTCTCGTTCGTGCTGCAGCAGCTGCTCATTCTCTGGTGTTCCTTCGTTATTGGATTCGTGTGGATGGGTGGGTTCTCGTACGTCACTTCGAGGCGACGCTCGTGAACCCGCGCAGGCGGAGGCTGTTGCCGACGACGAAGACGCTGGAGAACGCCATCGCCGCACCTGCGAGCATGGGGTTGAGCATGCCGAGCGCAGCGACCGGGATCGCGGCGGTGTTGTAGGCGAATGCCCAGAACAGGTTGGTCTTGATCGTCGACAGGGTCTTCCTGGACAGGCGGATCGCGTCGACGGCGGCCCGCAGGTCACCGCGCACGAGCGTGATGTCGGAGGCCTCGATCGCGACGTCCGTGCCGGTGCCCATCGCGAGGCCCAGGTCGGCCTGCGCGAGCGCGGGGGCGTCGTTGACGCCGTCGCCGACCATCGCGACGATCTTGCCCTCTTCCTGGAGGCGGGTGACGACGTCGACCTTGTCCTTGGGTAGCACTTCGGCGATGACCTCGTCGATGCCGACCTCGGACGCGATCTGGCGGGCCACGGCCTCGTTGTCACCGGTGAGCAGCACCGGGGTCAGGCCGATCTCCTTGAGCCCGCGGATCGCCTCGGCGCTCGTGGGCTTGACGGTGTCGGCGACGACCAGGATGCCACGCGCAGCACCGTCCCAGCCGATCGCGACGACCGTCTTGCCCTCGCCCTCGGCCTGGGCCTTCGCCTGTGCGACCTCCGGAGAGAGCTTCTGCGACCAGTCCGCCAGCAGAGACTCGCGGCCGACGACGACCGGGGTCCCCTCGACGATGCCCTGCACGCCCTTGCCCTCGACATTGGCGAAGTCCTCTGGAGTAGGCAGCTGGCCGACTTCCTGGGTCGCGCCCTTGGCGATCGCCTGCGCAATCGGATGCTCGGAAGAGTCTTCCAGTGCACCGGCGAAACGCAGCAGCTCCGCACGATCCACACCGGGCTCAGTGATCACGTCGGTCAGAGTCATCTTGCCGCTGGTGACGGTGCCGGTCTTATCGAGCACGACGGTGTCGACCTTGCGAGTGGACTCCAGCACCTCCGGACCCTTGATGAGGACGCCCATCTGCGCACCGCGCCCGGTGCCGACGAGCAGCGCGGTCGGGGTTGCCAGACCCAGCGCGCAGGGGCAGGCGATGACGAGCACGGCGACCGCTGCGGTGAACGCGGCGGCGACGGGGAACCCGCCTCCCAGCCAGGCGCCGAGGGTGATGAACGCGACGACGATGACGATCGGCACGAAGATGCCGGAGATGCGATCGGCCAGACGCTGCACCTCGGCCTTGCCGGTCTGCGCGTCCTCGACGAGCTTCGCCATCTGTGCGAGCTGTGTGTCCGAACCCACACGAGTCGCCCGCACGACCAGGCGGCCGCCGGCGTTGACGGTGGCACCGGTGACCGAGTCGCCCTCGCGGACCTCGACCGGCACGGACTCGCCGGTGAGCATCGAGGCGTCCACCGCGGAGGAGCCGGAGGTCACGAGACCGTCGGTGGCGATCTTCTCGCCTGGACGGACGATGAACTCGTCGCCGACCGCCAGCTCAGAGGTGGGGATCTTCACCTCTACGCCGTCGCGGAGTACGGCGACTTCCTTCGCGCCCAGCTCCAGGAGGGCGCGCAGCGCGGCCCCGGCCTGGCGCTTGGATCGCTTCTCGAAGTAGCGGCCGGCGAGGATGAACATCGTCACGCCCGCGCCGACTTCGAGGTAGATGTTCGCCGCGCCATCCGACGGAGCGATCGTGAACTCGAAGGGGTGCGTCATGCCGGGAGTGCCGGCAGTGCCGAGGAAGAGCGCGTAGAGCGACCAGAGCAGTGCGACGGAGGTGCCCATCGAGATGAGCGTGTCCATCGTCGCCGCACCGTGCTTGAGGTTTGTCCACGCCGCCTTGTGGAACGGCCAAGCTCCCCAGATGATCACCGGTGCGGCCAGGGCGAGTGAGGCCCACTGCCAATACGTGAACTGCAGCGCGGGGATCATCGCCATCGCGATTACGGGAACAGTGAGCACGATCGCGCCGATCAGCCGATGCCGCAGCGAGGTGAGCTCACTGTCTTCCTCCTCCCCGGCCTCGGTCTCCGACGTGTTCGCCGTAGTGTCCTTGGGCTTGGGCAGTGCGGCCGTGTACCCGGTCTTCTCGACCTCGGCGACCAGCAGTGACGGATCGTAGCCGGCAGGCACGGTGACCTTAGCCTTCTCAGTGGCGTAGTTGACGGTGGCCGCGACGCCATCGAGCTTGTTCAGCTTCTTCTCGATCCGGTTCGCGCAGGAGGCGCAGGTCATCCCGCCGATCTCCAACTCGATGTCCGGCCCACCCGTTGGGGGCGCTGATGTGCTCATCCTCTTCCTTCTTTCTCAGCTCTCGTGCGACGCCGGGCCCTGCGGGTCAGTGGCCGTCGGAATGCGAATCGTCTGTCTTCGTGCCGTCACCATGCTCGGCGTCGATCACGAACTCGGCGGTGTGCACCTGCCCGTCGACCTGGAAGTCCAGGTAGAGCAGGTAACGGTCGGCGGTCGGGGCCTCCGCTGCGAATCCGATGTCGGGTCCGGCCGTGTCCCCGGCCTGGGGCTGGTCGCCCTCGGCGTGGACGTGCAGGTAGGCGAGGTCACCCTCGCGCAGCGCCACTAAGTGGCCGAACGCGCCCAGGTAAGGCTCCAGCGTGGTCACCGGCTGACCGTCACGCTCGACCGAGATGGTGAGCTCGCTTGAGGTGCCCGCAGTGAGGTCGCCGTTGAGGGAGACGGTGTATCCGTCGACCTCGTCGGTGGGCTGCGCCTCGGTCTCGACAGGGGTGAAGTCGCCCGCGACCTCGATTGCGCGGGTGAGAGTGATGCCTTCGGCTTCCTCGCCCGCGGGTGTGAAGTCGGCGTACACGCGGTAGGTGCCCGCCTCGTCCCAGGTCCACGGCACCGACCAGGTGCCTGTGCTCGTGTCGAGTTCGGGGTGCACGTGCTGGAAGCCGGCGCCGTCGGTGCGCACGGCGATCAGGTGCAGGTCCTTCTCGTGCGCGGTGGTGTATTCGGTCACCGGTTCGCCGGACTCGTCGAGGATCTGGAAGCTCAGGTCTCCATCCTCGCCTGCGGCCGTGGGGGCCTGGACCGGAGAGAGCACGAAGCCGTCCGCGCTTGCGGAGACCCCGTTCAGAGCGGGCTCCGCGGTTTCCTGCGCAGCGTCGCCGTGCCCTTCACCGTGTGCGTTCACGCCGCTTCCTTCTGCCCATGCTGCTGCGAAGCTATCGGGAATGACGGCGCCGGCGAGGCCGAAGGCCCCGCCGAACGCCACCACCAACCCGGCCCCGTAGAGCGCGAGCCGTCCTCCGGCCTTCATCAGACGCGCACCGCCGAGTAGCCGGCCTCCTCGACCGCCGCGAGGACCTTGGCGTCGTCGATCTCGCCCTCGGCGGTGACGTTGAGCTTGCCGGTCTGCGCGCTGACTTGGATGTCCTGGACGCCGGGGATCTCGCTGACCTCCTCGCGGATCGACATCTCGCAGTGGCCGCAGGTCATGCCCGTCACCTGGTAATCGTTCGAAGCCATCAGGTGTCCTCCTTGTATGTCGGGTTGTACGTCGGGAGTACCCCTACCGGGTACGTGTACTAGTCAAACGTATACCCATGTCAGGTATTCCGCAAGGAGGGAGGCGATCGTGTGAGCTGCATTGCGCAAGTGCTGCAAACAATGGTTGGAGCGTCCGAGGTGTGCCTTGTGGTGCACCGATGCTGCGGGGCGATCCGCTGGGTTCTGGCGCTGCGCGTCGGAGAGTAGTGACCCCTCGGCTCATCAGAACCGTGGACTGCCTTGCCGCATCGACGAAGGCAGCGAAGACTGGTACGAAACCGACTCGCGCCCAGACCCGTCAGTGAGTGGGGTCAACGCTCGGGAAGCGCGGTGCCGGAGACCCCAGGCAGGGGTCTCTGACGGTGACCCTGGTGAAGGCGCGCGGGCGCAGCAGCACGGGGACAGTCAGTGGCCGGGCCGATCCCGTGGAGGACGTCGTCACCCTCGGGGTTGTCGAGATGCAGCAAAGACTGCACGCGACTCGCCGTGAACCGTTCGGAGAGGGGGCGGGATCCGGTGTGTGAGGGAGCCTGGCCGGACGCCCCTGCCGTGCTGGGGCGGGGAGCAGGCTGGGGTATCGAGTCGACAACTCTAGGCTGTCACCGTGACCACTGTTTTAGATCACCTCCGCGCTGATGACCGCGAGCACGTCGGGTACATCGAGATGACCGACGAAGGCCTCTTCATCCCCTACGACCTCCTGCGTCGGCGATGCGGTGAACCCATGGAGTCGACCGAGGCCGAAGAACTGCTTGACACCGTCGGTTTGCAGGCGTTGGGCGAACAGTGGCTGCTTCGCACCGAGGGTGACGCATGGGTGCCCGTGGGCATCCAGGAGTTCTCACGAGAGGCCGTCACAGTGGCGCCGCGGCTCGATGACAGGGCGGTGGCCAAGGCGCCGGATCTCACCGCGACGGTGATGTTGTCGTTGCCGACGGATCGGCTCCGTTCCGCCGAATGAGGCTGGGCGGTTCCCTTCTCAGGCGAAGATCTCCCGCAAGGGTGTCCACCCCACGGGAAGCGGCCCGCAGATGGCGGCTCGTTGCCTGTCTGCCTCATGGGACCAGCCCTGAGCTTGTCCCGGGCTGCCGACCAGACCCCGGGCCAGGCGGAGTCCCACGTCCTCCAGGACGGCGTCCGGGGCGCTGCCCCGGCGCACTGAGGCGCGCACGCTCCAGGGTTCATCCGCCCAGCCACCCCCGCGCAGACTGCGGTAGTCGCCGTAGCGGGCGGGATCGGCGTAGTCCCAGCACCATTCCCAGATGTTGCCGAGCATGTCGTGCAGACCGTGCGGGTTGGCTTTCTTCATGCCGACGGGCTGGGGGCCCTCAAGGTGGTCGAGGCTGGTCCAGGCGATGTCTTCAAGCGGCCCGTAGGTGGGCGAGGTCGTTCCGGCGCGGCAGGCGTACTCCCACTCGGCCTCGGTGGGCAATCGGTACCCGTCAGCGCTCGTGTTCCAGGTAACGGAGCGTCCGTCCCCAGCACGCGTGTAGGCCGGCTGCAGCTCTTCGGCATTGGATAGCTCGTTGCAGAGGTTGATGGTCTCGAACCATGTCAGAGGCGTGAGCGGGCGTCCGGTGCTCCGGTCATGGAGGGGGTGCACGGCCATCTCGAAGGGCTCCAGTTCCACATCCCGTGTGGTCCCGCGGCGGGCGTCGCGCAGGGTGATTTTTCCCGAAGACAGGGTGGCCATGGAGGGCTGGTTCATGGTGTCAGCGTCGCACACGGGCTGACTGGAGAACCACGAGCTGCACCCGGACAGGGTTCAACTGTCAATACCTAAGTGGCTCGTGGTCGTATGAAACATATTTGCGCGTTTGTGAAATCTTCGCTGCATCTCGACAGAAGTGCGCCGGAGACGGCACCGCAGGAGTGCCGTTCAGGTGCCATAACGCGAGCGGGAAGCCCGCGGGAAGAGCGGGAGTCGAGCGCCTCCACCCATCGGGAAATCCTGAAGGACGGGGAAGAAAGAAAAGCGAGATATTGCCCTCTGGAATGGGCTGATTCGCTCGGGTTAGCCTCCTCCTCTCGACTCCGTCTCGCTGAGGAGGCTACCCGACGTGTCAAGTCCATGGAAGGGGGTACCGGGGTGATCTGCCTTCCGCATGATTGAGTTTTTACAGCAGGGGGTACCGGGAGGCGCAGAGGGTGGGGTGCGTCGGCGAGGCGGGGGGAGGGACATCGGCGGCGCGGGCGGGCCTTATGGGAAGTGAACGAGAGTCGTCGGCCCCGTCCTCGGGGCCAGAGGGTGAGGACGCAGATGAGCGTGGACATGGAGCCGCAGAGGGGTGTGGGCACGGCGCAGGCCGGCGCGCATCAGGAGGTCGACGAGGGGCTCAGGGCGCTGGCCCCTCAGCCGCAGCCGGCGAAGTTCTTCGGGATCGGATCGGGACTGGTCGCCGCCGGCGCGCTGGCCGCCGGCATGTTCGCCGCCACCGACCCGGCCCTGGCCTACGCGGTGGCCGGCGGTGGTGCCGGCGTCTCGACGGCATCCCTGGTGGTGGCCGAGCGGGCGCGGCAGCGGGCGGAGATCGCCGACCACTTCACCGAGCAGATCTGCCCGGTGATGATGATCCGCCCGCGGCCGTCCCGGGCCGCGGTGAAGCTCTCCCGCTGGCGTGGGGGGTTCATCGGCCTTCCCCAGCAGGTGCAGCTGACCTACCACGCGAGGGTGGTGCCGGACCCGGAGTGGCTGAAGTCCCTGGCCGAGGTCGCCTCGGTCAGCCTCGGGGCCAAGTACAAGGTGGAGGCCCACCTGCCGCGCAAGCGACGCGTGGTGCTCGGTGCCGTGGGGGCCGAGCAGGTGGAGAAGACCGACCCGACCGTGGACCGCGCATCCCGGGTGGTGCGGGACCTGCTGGGCGAGTCCGCCCGCGTGAAGGTCGAGCTCAACGACGACGGCGACGCGACCCGCATCGAGGTCGCCCACGAGCAGGGCAGCAACATGGCCATGGCCTCCAAGCGGCTGCGCGTGGAGCGGGTCCTGGCCACCCGCGTGCCCGGAGACTGGGTCCCGGAGTGGAACCTGGTCGAGGACACCGTCGTGTTCTCCGCCCGCGAGCCGATGCCCTCCCTGGTCCTGCCCCCGCCGGAGCACTCCCCGCTGGTGCGCACCCACGCCGACTACCGAGATTTCCAGATCCCCCTGGGTGTGGACGAGGACGGCGAGCAGCTCTCCTGGCACCCCCGCAAGCAGCCCCACATGGTGGTGGTCGGCACCACCGGCTCGGGCAAGACCGTCGTGGAGCAGAACGTCGTCCAGCGCCTGACCCAGGCCGGCTGGAAGGTCTGGGTGATCGACGGCAAGCGGATCGAGTTCATCGGCCTGCGGGACTGGCCGAACGTGGAACGGCTGGCCTCGCGCATCGAGCACCAGGTGAAGCTGATCGAGGACGCCCACGACCTGATGAACGAGCGCTATGCGCTGATCGAGGCCGGCAAGGCGACCTCCGCCGACTTCGAGCCCGTGGCCCTGATCGTCGACGAGGCCACCACGCTGCTCGAGGCCGCCGACGACTGGTGGGCCGAGGTCAAGCCCAAGGGCGGATCCTCCAAGTCCGCGGTGCTCAAGCGCCTGGGCGACATCGGCCGCCTGGGCCGCTCGGCGAAGATCCACATGCTCATAGGCCTCCAGCGCGCGGACACCCGCTTCATCTCCGGTGAGTTCCGCGACAACCTCGGAATGCGCGTGGCCATGTCCCGCCTCAGCCCCGACGGCGCCAAGATGATGTGGGACTCCTATGTGGTCGGCACCACCATCCCCCGGCACATCAAGGGCCGCGGCATGGCCCTGAACTCCGCCGGTGTGCCCGTCATGATCCAGACCATCTACGCCCCCAACCCCGACCCGGGATCCGACGACTACGACCCCCAGCGCGTCGCCGCGGTGCGCCCCCGCGAAGTCGTGCACAAGAAGATGCTGGTGGAGATCCTCGAGCCGGTCACGGTGGACCTGGACGGCAACGAGAACCCCACCAGCTACGCCGACTACATGGACGCCCGCGTCTACGAGGCCCCCGACCAGCCCCAGGTGCAGCCGGCCACCGCGCCCGCCGCCAGCGCGGCCGTCCCGGCCGGCGCGCTCGCGGCCTTGCAGTCCCTGAACACTGCTCCCGCCACTGCCGCGGTCGAGGAACGCCCGACCGGGCGACCCTCTCCGGCTGTGCTGGCCGACCCCAGCCGCCCCGTGATCGCCGAGCGCAAGCACGTGCCCTACGTGCCCGACGACGAACAGGACCTCTTCGAGGGCTACGGCGAGCCCGTCGAGTCCCCGGCCGAGGAGTTGCAGGCCGGCGACCTGATCCAGATCGACCCCGACGCCGAGACCTGGGCGGTGCTCGCCGAGGACCCCCAGGAGGACGAGGCCGGGATCTACCTGGAGTACATCGAGCGCGACACCGGGGAGGCCGGCGGCATCTCCGTGGCCGCCACCGAGATGCTGCCCACCCGCCACATCGAACACGAGGAGAACTGAGATGAGCGCGAACACCAACGGCACTAGCGACGGCACCGACATCATCTGGATCACCCTGGCCGGCATGTTCTTCCTGGGCACCGGCGCCTTCACCGCCTGGGCCGCCAGCGCCATGAACTCCGTGCGCCAGAGCCTGCTGGAGATCGGCCTGCTCGTCCCCGCAGACCAGGCCGCCTTCGAGCTCGCAGACACCGGCGTCGGCGTCAGCCTCCCCCTGGTCCTGGGGGCCGGCGCCGTGCTCGTGGCCATCGTCATGATCGCCGCCTATCGGTCCGCCAGACGCCGGGCCCGCGGCCTGGACGACTGACCTGACGGACTCGTCAGCAGCTAGGGACATGTCGCGGAGAGCCCGGCCTTGTGGTCAGTGAAGGCGCCCGTGCAGGGCGGATGGATCGGACCAGGAGGTTGGCATGTGCAGGGCTCAGGGCGAGGCGGGGTGTCCCCACGGACGTCGATGCCCCCCGAATGCAACGGCACGGGATGCCGCGCTGAAGCGTCGACGGGAGAACCGGGCGATCGGACAGCAGATCGCCCGGTGGGCCAAGGCCGAGGGCAAGGCTGACGAGCTGGCCGAGCTGAAGAGGCAGCGCAAGCCCGTCAACGAGATCAAGGAGTGGGCCGGTCAGGCCGGTGCCCCGGAAAGCGTCTTCGCCCGCGCCGCGGGCCCGGCCAAGAAGGGATGGGAGGCGGCCAAGACCGAGCTGCGCAACGACCCCAAGGCCCCAGCCCGCCGCGCCCCGGCCCGCGGGGGAGCGTCGGCCGCCGCAGCCGCCGGCGGAGCAGGAGGCGTCGGCGGCGGTGGGGGCGCTGGCGGCGCCGGAGTGGCCGGTGGCGGCGGAGTCGGCGGCGGCGTCGCGGTCGCCGGTGCGGGCGGCGGCGCAGGCGCAGGCGCTGGCCGCGACCACCGCACCCCGACCCCGGCTCCCGGCTCAGCCTCGACGGGCGCTCGCGGACCTGAGTGGTCGGAGTGGGAGTACCAGTGCGGCGAGGAAGAGGCCGCGCGCGTGGCGTTGCTGGTGGAGCGGCAGGGGCGCACCGCCGAAGAGCGGCAGCTGATGCGGATGGACTCGGCGCGTGAGGGTGCGCCGGTCGCGGGCAAGGGTGTCAACGACATCAAGCGTCTGGTGTGGGACGACGGCGCGTGCGGCTACTTCAAGCCCTACGACGAGCTGGATATGGACACCGCCGAGGCCTATGGCCACGACGGCCGGCTCCAGCCCACCCATGAGGCCGCGGCCTCGCAGTTCGCCCAGGCGCTGGGCCCGAAGTACGCGGCTTTGGTGCCTCCGGTGGCCCTGGTCAAGTACGAGGGCCAGTGGGGCTCCATCTCCTATGGAGTCCCCGGGGGGCCGATGCGGACAGAGGCGAACGTGATGCAAATGGCGGCGCACCACTCCGATCAGGCCAGTGATCTGGCCTTCTTCGACTGCTTGATCGGGCAGGTCGACCGCCACGGCAGCAACGTCCTGATGGATCGCCGCGGCCTCTCGGCGATCGACAACGGATTCGCCTTCACCGACGGCGTCGGCGGCGTGAACGCCTCGATGTTCGTCGCCGCGCGCTCCCAGCACCCGCAGGCCCGCGCGACCACTCGGGAGGAGAAGGCCATCCTGGCCCGCTTCCTGGACTCCGAAGACGGCCTGGGCCTGCGCGGCACGATCGAGGAAGGCCGCTTCCACGAGGTGCGCCGGCGGGCACGCCTGATGCAGAGCAAGGGCCGGATCCTGAGCCTGTCGAATCTCTACGAGCGCTGATAAACTGATACAAGATCAACATAAGGAGATCTGATGTTCACCATCACCATCCACCACCTGGACGGCCCCTCCGGCCTCCAGCGGCACGTCGGATACGTGCACGTTGACGGGGAGGACGTCCAGATCCATGACCCCGAGGGGCACCTCGACCTCGAGCTGCCCACCCCCACCGTCGACGACCGCGGTCGCGGCGAGCGCCGGCGCGCCACCTACGCCCAGGATCCCGTCGTGTGGGCCTACAACCTGCCCGCCCTGCTCCGCGGGCCCTACGTGCTCGCCCAGCGTCATGACCAGACGCCGGACTGGGTCGAGCAGCTGCTGGAGCAGCCGCAGGCGCCGGCCGCCAGCTCCCCTGGTAGCGCCGAGCTCATCGCGCAGCTCATCGCGGGCAGCTCCGCAGCCAAGGAGGCCGCGGCCGAGCCGGCATGACCGGCCGCGGCGATCGCGTGCGGATGAGCTCGCGGCCGCAGCTTGGGCCCGCGGATCGGACGGGGACGTGTCGCGGAGATGCAGCATGAGCTGCTGCTGAACCGACCGCGAAAGACGCTTGTGCGATAGGCGGGGAGCGTGTATGGTTAGACACGTAGCGGGCCCCATCAGGGGGCCTGCACCCCTCGTCGAAGGAGCGCCCCATGGGACGCATCGCCCACCGCATCTACAACGTCTACGGCCCGGACAGCGCCGACATCGACTGCCTCTGCCCCCTCTGCGGCAAGGCCGACTACGTCTCCATCACCCAGGACGAGGCGGACGCCCTGGACGCCGGCCAGCCCGTCCACGAGGTCCTGCCCCACCGCACCAAGGTGGAGCGGGAGCGGATCATCTCCCAGATCTGCCCCGACTGCCAGGCAAACCTCTGCTGACCTCCCCGCCACGGCGGCCCCCCTCACTGGAGGGGGGCCGCCGTCGTCTCATGCGCCAACGCTCCAGCCCCGGGCCAGCAAGACACCTGCGGAGCCGGGGGGACGCGCACACGGGGGCAGCACCGCCAGGGCCACCCATGGTCGCAGCGTGGGCGGACCCGTCCACTCGACGGCGACGCCGGCGTGCGGGCGTCCCGGCCCGGCCGGCCCGGAGCGAACGCGTCCGCGAGCGCGGGTCGGCCGGGGACGTGTCGTGGAGATGGGCGGCCGGCTGCTTCAGCCCGGCCGGCCGGGCTGCCTCGGCTGCGGAAGCTGGAGGTCCGGGGCATGTCCCCGGCACGGCTGCGGGGCGGGCGCGGAGCCGCGCGGGGCGGGGGAGAGCGAGGCCTGTTCAGCCGGGGGATGGATACGATCAGCATCCCACCGGATCCGGCGAAGGACACCATGACCAGCTCACTGCTCACTGACCTCCGCGAGCGCGTCATCGACGAGGCGGAACCGTTGCCCGGCCTGTTGCGCAAGTGCCTGATGCTCGGCGCGCAGACCGGCTCGCAGAGCCTGCGGGAGTGGGCGAGGTTCGAGCTCAACGGCTACCCGGACGATGTCGACGCGCCTGCCTACCGGAGCATCCATGCCGGCATGCTCATGTCCTCCATCAGCGGCAACACCGTCGTGAGCAGGCAACCCGTCTCGTGGTACGACTTCCCCGACGACGTCCGGGAGGTGGTCCCCGAACTGCTGACCCTCAAGGGGCCTCTGGTGGAGATCGAGGAGATGGCGACTCGGGAGGCGTTCCACTACGGGACCGGCCCGCTCAGTGCAGCGCAGATGGTGTTCAACGCCATCCTGCCGCCGCATCAGCAGATCACCAGCCTGATGTACGCGGTGCCCGGTCCGACCCTCCGCGGCATCGTGGACCGCATCCGCACCAGCCTGGTCGAGCTCGTCGCCGACCTCACCGCCGACACCCCCCTCGGTGAGCTGCCCAGCCGCGCCGCGGTCGATGCCGCGCTGAGCGATCGCGTGGGCGTGCAGTACATCACCTATCTCCACGCGCCGTCTGGCCCTGTGGCTATCGGCGAGGGCGCCCATGCTCAGGGCGCGGTCGAAGACCTCTCTCGCGCGCTTGCAGACCTGCGTGTGATGGCGGAGAAGGAGGGGGAGGAGGAGTTGACCGAGGCCATCGACGAACTCCAGCAGGCGCTCCAGGAAGACCAGCCCGCCGTCGGCCCTGTGGCTGAGGGAGCCGGTCGCCTGCGTCGTCTCGCCGCCAACGTAGGGAGCGCGGCCCTGGGGTCCGCCGTCACGGGGGTGGTGGAGACTGCCACCGCCATGGCCTTCGGCGGCGTCTTCGGCTGAGGGCCCGGGGGCCGCGTGCCGCCGAGGGCGGGCGACGTCGCCCCGCCGGCGTGCGCCAGGATCTCAGCCCCCCGATCCGAGAGAGCGGGCCGGGGACGCCGACGGGCGCGGCCGTGTGGTCCGCGCCCGTCGGGGGAGGTGGCGGCTCAGGGCTGTGGGTGATCCAGCTCGTGAGCGGCCATGGCGTCCAGGGTGCGGACCAGCTCGGGGAAGAGCATGGTCAGCACCTCGATGGAGCGGGCGCCCTTGGGGTGGTCGGCGACGGCGCGCCAGTGGCGGGCCACGGTGCGCGCGTGGTTGTCGCGGCGGGTGTAGAAGGCCTTGGCGTCCTGGTACCCGGCCTTGTAGCCGTCGGCGTAGGTGGGGGTGGTGGTCTGCTGCTCCATGAGCTGCCTCCTCCGGTAGGGGTGCAGGTGGCCGAATGCCTCCCGCTGTGTCAAACCATACACTCACGATGGTGTGGCGTCGAACCCGCGAGCGCGGGCAGGGCGGGGACGTGTCGCGGAGATCCGCAGCCGGCAGCTTCACCTGGAGCTGCCGGCTGCGCGGTCGAGTCCGCGACAGGGGGCCGCCGGTGAGCGGCCCCCGGGCCGGTTCGGTCAGCCCTTGACGGGCTTCCAGGACAGGTCGAGGTCGCCGGCGACCACGGCTACCGAGGTGGCGCGGATCATGGCGGACACGGCGCGCCCGTGTGCGTGGCACGGGACGCACGCCTTGGCGAGCGCCAGGCGCTCGTCGGCCTGGGTCCCCTGGCCCCGGAGCCAGGACACGTAGGCCAGCACGGCCAGCGCGCCGGCGGCGGCCTCACGCGGACCCATGGCCACGTAGAGGTACTCGGGATCCTGGCGATCCAGGGTCGCCATGGCGGGCGGGCATGCAAAAGCCCCCCTGAAGGAAGATCCTCCAGAGGGGCTCAATTTTGCATTGTCTCCTAATCAAAGGAGTAGAAGTATCCAAATCAGTAGTTCCACGATGGGGGGTAAGAGATCGGATGCGAGGGAAGCGACCGCCTCCCAGGGGACTGCATGAAGCCACTCGGCAACCTTCTCGGCAGCCTCTACGGTGTCGATGACTTCGACCATGCGGTCGGCAAAAACGAAAATGAATATGAGTATTGAGTTTGTCTTGATGCGTCTGATCCACCTGCTCAAGGTGGACGGGCGGTGCGTGCCTAACTGACTCTCACAGGAGCCTCTCCCTGTCTCGTGACGGTCGTGATGTGCACGTGTCAGGCCGCTGCAGCGGCCTCGTACTCTGCCATGGGTCATGCTTCGTTTCCTCTCTATGTGAGGCACCCGCGCGGCGAGTTCCGCGGGGCGCACCGGGAGTTCCCCAGCCTTTCAAGTATAGCAAAGGAGGGACAGAAAAGCAAATCAGAAGGGGTTTAGTGAATGCACCTCTGATAACCCGCACGAATCCGGGAAGAGTAGGCCAAAGAAGGGCAGTTGGTTAGCGTCTACTGAACACCACCACTGGCACCTGGGAGAGCGACCCAGTGCCCACGGCCATCAGTGGCGAGCGAGTGTGGAGGGCGGGGACGTGTCGCGGAGGGAGGCTGCCGGCTCCGCGAGCTCGAGCTGCCGGCCGCCGCGGCTGCTGGAGCTGGGCATCCAGGGCATGTCCCCGGCACGCCGCGGGGTCTGGAAGCGATGCGTGGGGGCTGGTGGCACGGGGTGCGGCCGGTGCGCGGCCGCGACTGGCGTGCTCGGGGTGGCGGGAGGCCTGGGTCTACGGGCGCTTGGAGTCCGCAGGCCGAGCAGCCTCTGGATGGCGGGCCGGGCGGGGACGTGTCGCGGAAGGACGCTGCCGGCCGCGCCAGCTCGAGCTGCCGGCCGCCGCGGCAGCTGGAGCCGCGGGCCCGGGTCATCTCCCCGACACGGTCCGGAGCGGGGCCCTCACGGCCAGCAGCCGAGAGCGCGTGGGGCCGCCGACGGCTGGAAGCTCAGCAAGGGGGGAGGGCGCGGAGACGGCGGCACGACAGGGCCCCGCCGTGGGGGCGATGTCTGGGCCGGCGACCGGCGGGGGACGTGTCGTGGAGGGGCAGCCAGCTGCCGGCGCCGCCCTGCGAGCTCGTGGTGCCGCGGAGACAGCGGCAGCCGCCGCGGGCGGACGGCCCCGCCCGCATCGTGCGGGCGGGGCCACCGGGGGGTGTGGGCGCTCGCGGCCCGGGCGGTCAGCGGCGGGGCCGCCGCAGTGCGACGACCCCGCCGAGAGGGAGAGGGAATCAGGCCGTGGCCGGAGCCTCGGCGGTTCCGCGGGTGCTGGCCCGCTCCACGGCGGAGCCCTCCCGCACGCTGGCGGACTCCGGGGACTGCATCAGCGGCACGGCGCGGAACAGACGTCCCACGCCCTCGTACTCGGCGTCGATCGTGGGGAGCTGATCCCGACGGATCGGCATCAGAATGCCGTGCGCCCACTGGCCGTGGACCCACGCGACGGGCTTGCCCGCGTGGTTGGTGTCCGGGTCGAACGTGAGCACCTCACCGTCGCTGGTGTACCGCGCCGTCACGTCGGCCAGCGCCTTGACGTACTTCGGATTGACCGTGAACGTGCCCTCCTCGAGCGCGCCCCGCGGCTGGGTGTGCAGGCGGAACAGGGAAGCGATCTTCGGATACTCGTCCGCGTCCGCGTAGTTCTTCAGCGGCACCGTCTGCACCTGCCCGTTCGCCGCGTGGACGGTGAACGTGACGGTGTCCTTGTCGGCCGTCAGCTCCACCGTGCCGTCCTTCTTCGCGGCGCGGAGCACCGGGAGCAGAACCTTCAGGCCCGAGCGGTGCAGGCGCACCGGCGGCAGGCCCGCGCCGTGCGCGGGCGCCTCCAGGGCGTACTCGGTCAGCGTGCGGGCGAGCTGGTAGCGGTCCGTGCTGTAGGCGATCAGGCCCTGGTCGGTCACCTCCAGAGGGACCGTGGTCAGGCGAGCCCCGACCGGCTCGTCGGCGAGGCGGGCGGGGTAGGAAGCGACATCGAGACCGCGGAGCAGCTGGCGGGCGTTGAACGTGAGCATGAGAGCCTCCAAGGCTTGGGGTGCAGGGGGCCGGGTGCCTAGGCACCCGGCCCCCTGCACCCCTCAAGGAGGACACCGTGAAACGTGCTCGCACCCGTCGCCCCACCACCCGCGCCACCCTGACGGCCCGACTCGACCGCTGCGCTCTCGTCGCCCGGCACGCCTTGTGCGTCGGCTCCGTCCTGATCTTCGTCGCCGCGTTCGGGGGGCTGGCGCCGGTGTACGTGCCCGCGCTGTCCACGCCGGCCCTGATCGCCTTCGCCCTGTGGTGTGCGCTGGTGCTCGCCCTGATGCTCACCACCGCCGCGCGTGTCACCGCGCGCCTGGTGCTCGGCACAACACGTGCCGCGCGCTCGGCCTGGCGCGCTCCGGCCTCCGATCCTCGCTGATTCCGACTCCCTGCCCCGCCTCGCGGCGGGGCAGGGCCATGCCATACGTTCGCCATATCTCCGCCATGCTCAACGTTGCATTCCCGGCTTTCCTTGTGTATGGTTTGACTCAGCAGGAGGCACCAGGCCCCCCGCACCCCTCTAGGAGGACACGATGGATGCTCTGACCGCCCGCACCCCGCTCGATCTGACCGACTACGCCGCCGCCGCCCTGCCGTCCACCCCCGCGGATTCCGTGGTGGCCATCGGCCTGAAGGGCTCGCGGCTGGGGCCGGTGATGCGCCTTGACGATGTCGCCGCCCCCGCCACCATGGCCGGAGTGATCGCCGCCAGCATGCGCCGCGCCGACTGCACGCGCGTCTTCCTGATCGGCTACGGCCCGGAGGACCGCGCCCTGCGCTGGCTCGAGCTGGAGTCCATCCTGACCGGCCACGGTCTGAGCGTGGAGGGGCTGATCCACGTGGACGGGCGCATGTGCACCAACCTGGGCACGGGCGAGGCCGTGGCCTACGCTCCGGGCACCTCCACGCTGGGCCTGCACCTGGCCCTGCTCGACGGTGCGCGGGCCGAGTACCCCACCGCCACCCCGAGCGAGTCGGACGCCCTGACGGAGGCCGTGGCGGCTCACGCGGCCACGCTGACGGACATGCACGCGGACGCTCCGGCGCTGATCGAGGGCATCAACCGCCTACTGAAGGATCAGAACGACGCCGGGGCCGCCGCCGTCGTGCTGGCCACCCTGAACCACCGTGACCCGGAGTACCTGATCGCGGCGCTGGTGGCCTGCACGGCCCCGAACCGGCTGGAGGCGGTGGACTTCACCCGGGGCGCGTTCCCGCACGGTCTGCGCTGGAAGGCGAGCGTGGAGGCCGAGACGGTGCTCAACGCCGCCGTGGCCCTCGGCCCGGGCCACGCCTGCGCCGGGGCGCTGGCGGTGCTGGCCTACGTGGCCTGGATCCGCGGCGCGGGAGCGGTGGCCGATGACCGCCTGAACCTCGCCGAGCGATGCGCCCCGCACCACCCGCACGTGCGCGCCGTGCGCCGGATGACGCGGGCCACGCCCGTGGCCGTCGTGGCCACCGACCCGGCGTGGGCCTGGGGCAAGCACACGAGGGCCACTGAGGGCCGCTGAGCGTGACCGGGGGGCCAGCGCGTAACGCTGGCCCCCCGTCGTCCGTGGAGACGGTGCCCCGACGGTGCACGCCCGCCAGCGTAGCCCGGCCCACGCGTGGGCGGGCGCTGCCCAAATCGCTGTTGACCGCTCGGCCGCGCTTGTGTATGGTTATACACGTCGCGGGGGGCATGAGGCCCCCTGCACCCCGAGCGGCCAGGAGGCCCGACATGGACACCGACCAGACCACCATCTGCACCTCCCAGAACGTGCACATCGGCCAGGAGGTGGTCATCTACCACCGCACCTACCTGGGCAACTGCTCCAGCTCCAACGACGGCGTCGTGACCGCCGTCGATCCCGAGCACCGCACCTACACCGTCAGCTACCAGGACATGCGCGGCCGCCAGGCCTACACCATCTCCGACCAGTGGTACGGGGACGGCTGGGCCTACTGCATGCCCGCCGCCGAGGTGTACGGCGACTGAGCACGACGGGGGCGGCGCGCACGCGCCGCCCCCGTCGTCGCCCCTGGCCGCAAGCGCGGGCGGGTCCCGCGCTCGCTGCCGCGTGGGGACGTGTCGCGGAGATGAGCTGCCGGCTGCATCGAGCTGCTGCCGGCTCCCGAGGACCGCGACACGTCCCCGCCCTTCCTGCGACACGACCGATGGCGCGCCGGCCCGCGCTCGCGGATGATGTTGTGCGCGTGCCATTGACTGTGTATGGTTGGACACGTCGCGGGGGGCATGAGGCCCCCGGCACCCCGACGGCCAAGGAGGCCCCCATGTCCAAGCACATCTATTCCGCCGGCTCCCTGCGCGCAGCCCTGAGCACCGGCTCCCTCGCCGCCCGCGTCTCCCCCCACCGCGGCCCCGTCCACCTGGAGGTGCTCCCGGAGAACGCCCTGCGCGTGATCAGCACCCACGAGGACGCCTACGCCTGCGCCTACGCCGACTCCGACCGCCCGGCCCCCGCCGCGCTCGCGGGCCTGCCGCCGGTGGCGCTGTGCGCCCTGGACGTCTCCCAGCTGATGCGCCACCTGGACGCGCTCCCCCTGCCCGAGACCCCCGTCAACGTCACCGCAACCGCCGACCGCGTCCACGTCGACGTCGTCGACGGCCGCGAGCGCTGGACGTTCGCCAACCTCGCCGCCCCCGGCGTGCCCACTCCCGCCATCCCCCAGGCCCCCGGCCCCGACGTCGAACTGCCCGCCCTGCCCGCGACCCTGGGCCTGCCCGGGCTGCTGATGGACGTGCTGAGCGGCGGCGGCCGCCTCCACGGCACCCGCTACCTGCGCCAGCGGATCCACGGCGTGCCCGGCGCACTGGACCTGATCGGCTGGAGCATCGGCACCTGGGCACACGGACGCGCCTACGTCGCCCCCCTGGACGGCTACACGCCGGCCGCCCGCGATGCCGCCGCCCTGGCCGACCGCGACAGCCTGGCCGCCCTGCCCACCGCCTGACCGGCAGGCCGCGAGCGCGGGAGACCCCGCGCTCGCGGCATCCCGGGGATGTGTCGTGAAGCTGAGCTGCCGGCTGCATCGAGCTGCTGCCGGCTCCCCTGGATCGCGGCACGTCCCCGCCCCCTCCGCGTCACGACCACGGGCGCGTGGACCTGCGCTCGCGGATGATGTTGTGCGCGCGCCGTGGTATGTGTATGGTTGGACACATAGCGGGGGGCGTGAGGCCCCCGGCACCCCGACCAAGGAGGCACCTCCGATGCCTGAGCACCACCTTCTCAACCTCGACTCCCTGCCCTCCGCCTTCGATCCCTGCCCGGAGTGCGGCGACGTGATGTGCCAGCCCGACCCGCGGGGCGAGGACTGCGACGACCGCGCCCGGCGCCGCCAGGCTGTGGCCACTCTGAAGGACCAGCGCCGCCAGGCCCACGCCCTCGCGGCCCCCGCCGCCGCCGCGCGCGCCCGCTACAAGCGCCTGGCCCGCCGCGACGAGCCGCACCCCGACCTGGTCCCGGCCCTGGAGGAGGCCATCCGGCTGAGCTGCCAGCGGCGGGACCTGCTGGAGCGCATCGCCACCGACTCCGAGGCCCTGGCCCGCGCGAACACCGCCCACCCCGAGCACGCCACCCTGGCCAGGAGGGCCGCCGACGACCGCGCCGCCGTGGAGGCCTGCCATGACGTGGACCGCCTGCGCCTGAGCCGCTGACCACCTCGCCAGCCCCCGGCGGCCGCGAGCGCGGGAGACCCCCGAGCTCGCGGCCGCCGGGGGACGTGTCGTGGAGATGAGCTGCCGGCAGCATCGAGCTGCCGCCGGCTGCCGGGCACCGCGACACGTCCCCGCCCTTCCTGTGACACGACCGATGGCGCTCCGGCCCGCGCTCGCGGATGGGGTTGTGCGCGCGTCGGTGTATGTGTATGGTTGGACACGTCGCGGGGGGCATGAGGCCCCCGGCACCCCTTCCAAGGAGGCTCCCGTGAGCATCATCAACAACCCCACCACCACGATCCGATCCCTGCGCCAGGCCCTCCACGCGGCCCTGGCGACGCTGGGCTGGGCCAGCGACCACGCCCGCACGCACGGGCGCGTCTGGTTCGAGCTGACCGATGCCGGCTACCGCCTCACCGTCTGCCGGCCCCGGGAGTGGGCGCGCGCCTACGCTCCCTGCGAGCCGGTCACCCACGGACAGGGCCTGGCCCCGGTGGCCCTGTCCTTCCCGGACGCCCTGCTCCTCAGCCACGAGCTGGACAGCCTGCCCGGGACCTACCCGGCACACCTGGCCATGCATGCCCCCTGCCTGTTCCTGAAGGTGCACAACCCGGACCGCCCCGGCCACGCCTACCGCCATCGCGTCTACCGCACCGCCACCCCCGAGGGGGCCAGCGCCCCCTCGGGCCCGTTCCCCCTGCCGCAGGCGGACCAGCTGATCCCCTCTCCGGCCCCCACGCACGCGGGCACCCTCGCGTCCCTGCTGGGCGCAAGCGCCCACCTGGCCTCCAGCCCCCGCCTCTACACCGTCCCCGGCCAGCCGGCCCTGACGGACTGGAGCATCGGCGACTGGGCCCACGGGCGGCTCTACACGCCCCCGCGCCACCGCACCCGCCCGCGCGACCTGGCCGACGAGCACGCCGGACTCGCCGCCCGGCACGACGCCGCCGTCCTCTACCTGCCCTGATCCCCACCGCACCCCCGGCCCGGCCGCGCGCCCCGCGCTCGCGGTCGGGCCAGGGCGGGGCGGGGACGTGTCGCGGAGATGAGCTGCCGGCTGCATCGAGCTGCTGCCGGCACTCGAGGACCACGACACGTCCCCGCCCTGACCGCGCCCCCGTCCCCGCCGGCTTCTCTGCCGTGCGGGGGGACATGCGGGGCCGATCGCGGCCTTATCCCCGGTAGATGCCCCCGGGCGCTGACCCCGGCGCCCCTACCGAGATGGAGTCCTCATGCCCACCCCCATCACCGCCCACCACACCGCCGCCGGAACTTGGCTCATCCCCGCGACCCCCGAGGGCCAGGATCTGCTGGACGCTGTCCATGCGGCCGCCCCGCCGACCAGACCGCTCTGGCACGACCTTCTGGCCCTGGTGGTGCCGCTCGTGGCGGCGTTGGCCTGGGTGGTGCTGGTCCCGCCCCCCACCGCCGCGTCCGCCACACCTCACCCTGACTCCGCCGGCCTGGCGATCAGCCAGGTCTTTGGGGCGGTGCTCACGGCCGCAGCTGGTCTGTTGCTGGCCCCTTCCATCCTGCGAGCGCAGGACCGGGCGCGGGCGGGACGGGCCCGCACGAGGCTGGAGGAGTCCGGGCTCGCCGTGGAGGCCCCGCCCGTGCTCTGGGGCCAGACCCTGGAGCGGGAGCATCACTACCGCCAGACGCTCCAGCTCGCCGTCGCCCAAGGCCGCGAGCGCCCGGAGGACCCGCTCTCCCCCGAGCGGATCGACTCCGCTCTGGCGAGCCTGCCCGACGTCGACGGCGTCCCGGCCCTGCGCGTGCTGTGGCACGCCGGGCAGCAAGGCACTGCCGAGGACGTCGCCCGTGCGCTGCTGGAGCGGCGCGCGGCTCAGGAGGCCGCGGCCGCCCGCGCGGCCTGCGCAGCCCAGGAGGTGGGGCGCGCGCAGGCTCTCCACGCGGCCCATGACGCCGCCACCCATTCCCTCTGACCCCACACGCACGCCGCTCACGGATGGTGTTGCATCCGCCTTACTTGATGTGTATGGTTATACACATCGCAGGTGGCACGAGGCCCCCGGCACCCCGACCAAGGAGACCGCCATGGACGACTACTGGGACCAGATCCGCATCACCGAGGCCATGCTGCGCCTGCACGAGCCCACCACCGCCCAGGGCGTTATCGACGTCCTGCACCAGTACGACCCCCACGGTCCCGGCTCTGTCGGCGACGCGTTCTACTCCGGCGCCAACGCCGACCACACCCTCTCCGGCGCGCTGGCCGATGCCGGATGGACCGTGAGCGAGTACGAGGCCCACTACGCCTACACCCTCACCAGCCCCGACGGCCGCGAGCGCCTGCGCTACATCGAGGGCGACGTCTACATCGCCTGACACACCCCGGACGGGCCGCCACCTGGCGGCCCGCCCGACTGGAGGACGAGAAGGCTGAGGACGCCGGCCCGGACGAGGCCCGCGACGCCGCCGATGACGCCTACCTGGAGATCCTCGAGCTGCACCCGGGCCTGCGGGAGATCACCTTCGGCCTGCCGGCGGATCTGGACCCGGCGACCCCGGGCGCGGACATGATCCGGGCTGCCGAGCACTTGCGCGCGCTGGCCCTGCGCCTGCCCGAGTGGGCCATCCACCAGGCCTTCTGCATGCTCCACCGTCGGGCCACGGTCACCGCCACCGCTGCCGGCTTCGAGCTGCACCAGACCCTGGTCGGCGGCGACGACGTCCACGAGGAGACCACCACGACCGCGCGCGACCCGCGCGCCGACGCTGCCGCCCTGCTGGAAGTCCTGGGCCTCTGAGCCGGCCCGCGCTCGCGGGCCGGGATCCTGGGGGGACGTGTCGCGGAGACCTGCTGTGCTTCAGTGTTGCACCCACCCATCCGGACGTGTATGGTTAGACACATCGCAGAGGGCACGAGGCCCCCCGCGCCCCGAGGCCAAGGAGGCCCCCGATGTCCCAGCTGCTCTACCGCCCCGCCACCCTCGCCCGCGCGCTCTACGCCGGCTCCCAGGCTGCCCGCGCGGCCGCCACAGACACGGACCCCGACGCCGGCGGCGTGGGCCTGGCCCTCCAGCCCGACGGCTCCCTGCGGATCTACTCCGCGGCAGGGGAGAGCTTCTCCCGCGCCTACGCCGACCCGGCCCCGCGCACGGACACCGGCGACGAGGCCCTGCTCGCAGTGCTCTCGCTCCACGGCACCCAGACCCTGCTGGCCCGCCTGGCCGAACTCGACGACACCTACGAGACCGTGGAGCTGCGCGCCGACGCCGTCGGCGTCTACCTGGTGCGCGACCTCTGGGTCATCTTCGCCTCCGCCAGCAACAAGGCCGACACGCTTTCCCCGGTGGACACGCTCGCCGTTCGTCCGCGCGACATGGCCGGCCCGGTGCCCCCGAGCACCCCGGGCGGCGCCGTCCCCGGCCCCCTGTGGGGGCTCCACGCCGGCCTGTGCCTGGACCTGCTCACGGGCGGGCCGGCCATGGGCCCCGAGGACAGCCTCGACGCCTGGGCCGTCCGCGAGCGCGACGATCTGCTGGCCTGGCACCTGGGCGACTGGGCGCTGGGCCGCACGCACGCCGCCCACGTGAGCCCGCGTGGCTGACCGGCACCCGTCCCCGCCGGCCGCGCGCCGGCGGGGACGGGGGGACGTGTCGCGGAGACGAGCTGCCGGCTGCTTCGAGCTGCCGCCGGCTACCGGGGACCGCGACACGTCCCCGCCCGCTCCGCGTCACCACCAGGGGCGCGCCGATCCGCGCTCGCGGATGATGTTGTGCGGCCGCCGTTGCATGTGTATGGTTGGACACGTCGCAGGGGGCATGAAGCCCCCAGCACCCCTTCCAAGGAGGAGCCCCATGGGCATCATCACCACCGCCGACCACCTGTACCGAGCCCTGGACCTGGCCGCCTGGCCCACCCGCCTGCCCGCCACCCACACCCCCGGCACCCCGACGCCCGCGGTGATCCTGCGCGCCCGCCAGCAGTGCCTGGAGCTGACCGGCTCCGATGGCACCCACACCTCCCGCGCCGGCGCCCGCGCCCTCGACGCCAGCACCGGCCCCCTCGAGTCCGGGGCCATGCTGCGCGCCGACCAGGCCCACCACCTCATCAAGACCCTGCGCGCCCTGCCCGAGCGCACCCTGCACCCGGTGGCCGTGGAGGCCGACGACGAGCTGGTCTACCTCCACCTGGCCGACTCGACCCTGCGCCTGCCCAACATCGCCGCCACCGTCCGCCCGCCCGTGGTGGACTCCGCTCTGATCGACCCGGACGCGCTGATCGCCTGCCGATGCCTGGACACCCACGTCCCCGCCGGAGTCCTCGCCGAGCTGACCCGCACCGCCCACCGTCACCGCCGCCTCGGTCCCCTGCGCCTGCTCGCCGGCGGCCGCCCCGGCTACCTCGGATGGGACCTCAGCGGCTGGGCCCACGGCATGATGCGCCAGGACCCCGCCGAGGCCGTCAGCACCCACCAGCCACCCTTCCATCTGCCCGAGTCCATCCTGAACCCCGCCCGCTGACCCCTACCGGCCCGCGAGCGTGCGCCGCGGCGACCACGCCTACACGGCGGCCCAGCAGTAGCAGGCACTGCGTGAGGAGCCGCGCGGCCGCCGCGCCGTGGAGGTCCTCACCCAGCTGCACCCCGAGCTGGTCGCGGCCCTGGACAGGGTCGCCCACCACGAGCTCGGTACCGCCCTGGGCTGACCCCCCACCCGCGAGCGCGGGGCCCACCCTGGCCCCGCGCTCGCGGCACCCCGGGGACGTGTCGCGGAGATGCAGGGCCGGCTGCATCCGTCGCACAGCCGGCGGCTGATGCGATGCAGGGTGTTGCAAATCCGCCCGCATATGTGTATGGTTAGACACACCAGCAGGGATCACCCGGATCCCCGCACCCCATAGAAGGGACAGCCATCATGGCCAACGCAATCCTGATCACCCCCACCGGCGACGTCACCGAGGAGCAGGTCAACGGCCTGAAGGACTTCCAGCAGCACGTCGGCGGCTACGTGGAGGCCCTGTCCTCCGACGATGGCGACCACACCATCTGGCTCAACGAGGAGGGCAAGATCGCCGGCCTGCCGGTCAACTCCAAGGGTCACCGGATCGTCCACGAGCTGACCATCCTCGCCCCGGACGACGTCATCGTCGGCCCGGTGCTGATCACCGGCGACCTGGCCGACGACGGGGAGACCTACCTGCCCCCCACCAAGGCTCTGCGCGAGCGGCTCGGCCTCGACGACTGAGCCCCACGGGCGGGCGGGCCCCGCGGCCCGCCCGCCCCGGCCGCACCGGGGCCACCCACGAATCCCACGCCCCTGTTGCTCCGTCCCTCTTGCGCGTGTATGGTTATACACATCAGCAGGGGTTATCCGGACCCCCGCACCCCCGACGAAAGGGACTCCGATGACCAAGGCCACGATGATCCACCCCGACGGCACCACCGCCGACGTCGAGCTCCACACCATCCCCGCTGACGTCGACCGCCTGCTGGGCGCCACCGCTGAGATCTACAACCCCGGCGACTACGACGGCATGGACGGCGACTGGTCGCTCTGGGCCGACGCCCGCCACAGTTCCTCCCGCCCGTTCAACTCCACGGCCACCGAGATGATCCACGACGCCGGCTTCGACGCCCGCGAGATCATCACCGGCCCCGTCCTGGTGATCCGCTGATCCTCCCCCGCCCTCCCGCCACACCGGCGGGAGGGCGGGCAGGATGACCATCACGACCTCCACGCCCCCAGGAGACCCCATGCCCCTGAACGCCCGCTCCCGCATCCCGATCACCCCCCACGGCTCCGAAGAGTCCTTCGAGGGCACCGTCGGCGGCCTGATCCGCCACGGCCGCCACGCCGACCCGTCCGCGATCACCGCGCTGGAGCAGTCCCTGCACCGCGCCTGCCGCCTCCCCGACACCGGCGACGTCCGCGAGGCGAGCCTGGAGCACAACCTCGCGGTCCTCACCGCGGCCGACCTCGAGCGCTTGGAGCCCGGGGCCACCATCACCATCCTGGACGCCTGATCCGCCCCGCACCGAAGGAGACCCCCTGATGCGCACCCGCCCCCTGATCCTGCTCCCCCTGGCCCTGGCCGGCCTCGCCCTCCAGGGGTGCACCGCCACACCTGTTCCTGCCCCGTCGACGAGCGCGAGCGCGGCCCCTACGGCAGCCGCGAGCAGCACCACGGCACCCACTGCGGCCGCCAGCTCGGCCACCCCCACGACACGTCCCTCCAGCTCGGCCCCCGCCAAGCCCGTGGACGTGCAGATCCGCATCCAGTGGATCCCCCGCGACGGCACCACCACCACGGCAGCCCGCGGCGGCGTGAACCTCTTCGTGGGCGGCACCGGCGCGGACACCCACACCAACGAGACCATCCCCGCCGAGCCCGCCGGCACCACCCCCCTGACCCTGCGCACCCAGGCCAAGCCCGGTGAAAAGATCCAGGTGATCGCCAACGTCCCGCAGCTGCCCGCCGCCGGCGACCTGCACTGCGAGATCATCGCCGACGGCACCACCGCCCCCCTGGACGCCCAGACCGGCGACCCCAAGGGCATGCCCATGGTCCAGTGCGAGGCCACCGTCCCCGAGCCCACCAGCTGAGCATCCCGCGGACACCGCGACACGTCCCCGCAGCACCTCCACGACACCCGCAGCTGTCACGAGCACTGGCTGGCGTCTAGGAAGAACCGGGGACCAGCCCAGATCCCTACGACAGCTCAACCCAGGAGCCGTGAATGCCCCTGGGAGTCTGGCTCATCCCTGCGCGGGCGGAGCTTCCCGGTATTCGATCCGATTCAAGGCCGCCATCTGGGGCTCATCCCTGCGTGCACGGGGTCGCCCAGGTCCACGAGGGCGAGCGCAACACGTTCGTGGGCTCATCCCTGCGTGCGCGGGGCTTCCCTGTTCCACCCTCTAACGGGGGAGGGGTGCAAGGGCTCATCCCTGCGTGCGTGGGGCTTCCGCTTGGGCGAGCTGCATGATCTGGCTGACGTAGGGCTCATCCCTGCGTGCGCGGGGCTTCCCCGGTGAGCGAGTGTTTGTTCCCCTGTTCCCCTGGGCTCATCCCTGCGTGCGCGGGGCTTCCACTACCTGGCTAGGGCGGATGCTCCGCGCTCTGCGCTTTCCCCTTCGGTTGAGGGGGGTTGGGATGACCAGCCAGTTGCCCGGCTGGACATGCCCACACCCTGGGGTGCGGGCTTGACGCTTCCACGCCCCTGCCCCGCGGCCCCGCCAGATGGCGGGCCCGAGACAGCAGCTCCACGTCCGTTTCGACTCTCCCGACGGCCTCGGGCGAGCCCGACCCCTGCTCCACGCTCCTCCTGCACAGCCCACGCCCGGATGTTGATCGCGGCGTTCACGTCGCGGTCGATCACCAGGTGGCAGGCCTCGCACTCGAAGGTCCGCTCGGCCAGGGACAGCGTGGATTTGACTGTCCCGCAGCGCGAGCACGCCTTCGAGGAGGGCGCGAATCGGTCGATCATCTTCACCTGGGACCCTGCCCAGGAGGTCTTGTAGTCCAGCTGCCGGCGCAGCATCCCCAGCCCGGCATCCAGGATCGCCCGGTTCAACCCGGACTTGGCGGCCACGTTCCTACCCGGCGCCTCGAGCGTCCCGCGAGCCGAACGGGTCATCCCCGCCACGTTCAGGTCCTCCAGGGCGACCACCGCGAAGTCCATCGCCAGTCTCGTGGACACCTGATGCAGCAGCCCCGCCCGACGTAGGGCGATCCCGTGATGGAGTGCCGCGATCTGCCGGCGCACGCGCTCGCGGCGGTTCGAGCCGGGCTGGGTGCGGGCGTAGGCACGCTGGAGGCGGGTCAGGCGGGCGGCCTGGCGGGCACCGGGACGGCCGTTGTCGATGACCTCGCCGGTGGAGAGGGCGGCCAGGTGCTTGACGCCCAGGTCCACGCCGACGGCGTCGTTGGCGCGCTGGCGACGGCTGGGCCCGGTCCGGATGGGGGTGGGGTCGGCAACGAGGATCGAGGCGTACCACCGTCCGCCGGCCTGGGAGATGGTCATGGACCGGATCTGGGCGCCGCGGCGGCAGGCGCGGACCAGGCGGCTGGTCTTGTCGTAGGTGCGGATGGTCCCCAGGGAGGCCAGGCGCAGGTGCCGGTGGTCGGTGATCACCCCGCGGCGGGGCTCGCCGCGCTTGTAGGGGGTGCCCGCGGCGCCGATGACCTCGGGGGCGGGGATGGTGAAGCTGTCCCGGGACCGGCCCTTCTTCTTGAACCGCGGCAGGCCGACGCGCGCGCCGGCGCGCGTGCCGGAGGCGGAGGCCATCCAGTTCTCGGTGGCCTTCGCGGCGTTCTGGAGGCCGGAGACCAGGACGCGGCGGGGCACGGTGTGCATCCAGGGCTCGGCGTATCGCTCGTCGGTCCATGCTTCGGCCGGGTCGGCGCCTGCGGCGATCGCGGCGGCGGCCTCGCGGTGGCGGCGGATCAGCGGGGTCAGGTGGGTCGTGGAGTACGACTGGTAGCTGGCCACGCGGAGGGTGGGGTCGGCGGCGCGCTCGGCCTTCATGCGTGCGGCCAGCTCGGGGCCGGCCAGCCCGGTCTCGGCCAGCTCGGTGCGACGGGCGGCACTGGCGGCCAGGGCGGCCCGGTTGTGGGCGGTGAGCATGTTGTAGGCGACGCGCGCGGCGCCGGCGTACTGGGCCAGCAGGGTGGCCTGGGCGGGGTTGGGGTCCAGGCGGTGCTTGAACGCGCGCAGCCTCGGGACCAGGTCGGTACCCGTGGTAGTCGTCATCGCTCGCACCTCCTCCTGCGCCAGCATCGTCCATCCGTTCAGTGGCATGGTCACCCACCCCCCGGACACGTTACGGCCTCGCTCACCCAGACGGGCAGGAGGCCAACACCCTGCGCATCGCCGCGCGCTCGCGCTCGGTGACGCTCAGCCCCCACTTGGCCTTCACCACCACCTGGTGCTCCACGAGCTCACATCGGCCCGCAACGGTGTCCGGCAGCCAGTCCGCCGCGGTCGCATCCGACTTCGAGGTGTTCGCCGGCCCATCCACGGCCAGCAGATTCGCCGGGTCGTTGGCGAACGCCGTGCGCTGGGACTCGTCCCACGCCCACGCCCCGGAGGCCCAGGCATCGGCAAGGGAGACCGTGTGGTCGATATGCACGGCCTGGGAGTCCTGGGAGGAGAAGGGGATCGTAGCGCCGCTGTAGGGGTCCACGAGCTGGCCGGAGAGCACCTTGCACCCCTGCGTGCCGGGCTTGATCTGCACCTGTGTCAGGTCGCGCCGCAGCACGTCGTTGCGGGTGTCACAGCCGTTGCGGTCCACGTCCGCCCAGCGCTGGCCGAATGCGTCTCGCGTGTAGGCGCTGGCCGGTGCCGCGGAGGTCAGGGCCAGCTGCTCGAGCTGGCCCCCGACCGGGCCGGCCGCCGGCGTCGGGGACGTGTCGCCGAGTGAGGGCAGCTCCACTCCGCTGGGCAACGCCACCTTGGGAAGCTTCACCTCTGGCACCTGGACCCCCTGCACATGTCCACCCCCGACGGCGCCAACCACACCCAGAGCGGCCACCACGGCGACGACGCTCGAGACCCATCGACGCACGCTCACGAGCCCGCCCCCTCACCCTCCTGCGGAGTGGGCACAGCCTCGATCACGGCGTGCAGCCCATGGCTCACCCGCAGCCGGCGCGCGGCCTCGGCGGTAGCCGCCCGGTGCAGCTCCACGGGAATCACCTCGATGCCATCACCCATGTCCGGCTCCTCCATCTCCGGCAACCACCTGTAGAAGGAACCGCGGGAAGCGTAGGTCAACATCAGCGCGGCACCGGCCTGCTCATGCACGCGCAAGGTCTCGGCGATCAGCTCCTCCACGAGGCGCTCGCGGTAGTCCTCCAGGCGGGTCATGGCCGAGTCGATCCAGGACCAGTCCCGCGGCGGGTTCTTGCCGAACTCCCAGCGGGTGATGCTCTTCTCCGCGACACCCAGGGTGTCGGCGAGGGCGTCGCGGGACAGACCGAGGGCCTCTCGGCGGCACTTCAGCTCGATAGCGTTCATGGCTCAGCCCTCCGCCTTCTGGTCGGCCGGCTCGTCCTGGTCGGTCACGCCGTACTCCTGACGCAGGGCCTCCTCCTCGAGGCGCAGGCGAGTGATGGCCTTCATCAGGGGCTCGCGACGGGTGTGCAGCTCGTTGTTGGCGGCGTCCTCCCAGCTGTCCAGGGTCCAGCCGGCGCCCTGGATCTTGCTGACCATGACGGCGTCGGGGGCGCGCAGGTCGTTCTTGATGCGGGTCCAGGTGGAGGGCGAGGTGAAGCCGGCTTGCCGAGCCATCTCGTTGACGGAGTAGTAGAAGGTGGTCATGGGGGTGCTCTCTCAATCTGGAGGCGACAGAATCACCTCACGTAGGTCTAGCGATACACGTCAAACCATACGCGTCATTCCATACCCCCGCAACCCTTATCCACAACCTTCCCCCCGTCACCACTGCCCCTGCTACGGTTTGCACAGGTCGAACGTGAGCCCATCCCGTAGGGCCTGCGACTTAGAAGCCCTCCTGGCCATCCCCCCTCCGCGCCGGGAGGGCTTCGCTCTGCCTGGCGCCCAGAAGGGACATCACGGCCGCGCGACGGCCTTATCCACGGTGAAGGACACCCGCGGATCGGAGGAGCCATGAGTATCGAGGTCGAGCACCTGGAGGCCGCCCTGGCCGAGGCCAGCGAGGTGGTGACCGACAGCGAGCGCGCACATGCGAGCACCGCAGCCTGCCATTGGTGGCACTGCTGCCAGGTGCTACAGCGGTTCATCGACACCCCGGACGCCTTCCCGCCTGTGGCGCCGATCGCCTAGACTCGACCCCAGAAGCGCCCCGCTTTCCCGTTGATCTGACAGTCGCAGGAACCTCGCGGGGCGCTTTCGCGCGCCCAGAGCTTGTTGCCCTCCACCTGCCAGCCCACCTAGTATGTTGACGTCAGATCAACGTAAGGGTGGAGGTGTCCCTGATGATCCAGGTGTCCTGGCAAGGGCGGATGACCACGTCCCTGCCGTCCACAGATTCCGAGGTGGCCCGCTGGGTCGCCCACGACCGTCCCGAGATGGTGCGCGCCCAGACCGCCGACGGCACCGCCTACCGGCCCGACGCCGCTCAGGTCCTCGCGTTCATGCAAGCCCAGGCCCACCTGGCCCAGATGCTGCGCTTCCAGTACGCCGCCGCCCACGGGCTGGTGCCCGCGCACGCAGGCGCCGTGCTGACCGCGCCCTAGTCCCGCCACTTCTGCGGAATGGCATCCACCATCATCTCTCGAAAGGTCTCGGGAGCGTCTGCCTGGCCCCTCATGGTTGCCTTGTCCTGCACTACCACCGCGACGAGCAGAAACAACGGAGTGAGAGTACTGAGGATGTAGCCCGGAGCAGACCACATCTCCGCCGCAAGGCCCATCACCAGTAGCCACAGAGACCCGTAAAGGATCGTCGCCCATGCGGACCACGGAAACCGCTTCCATCCCGTAGGGCGAAGACTCGCCAGCACCCGCAAGCTGGTTGCCGCCAAGACCGCAAGGACAGCAGACTCCTTTACCCATGCAGGCTCGTCGGCGGTCGCGCCAGCCGCCGCCAGCAGAGCACCCCCCGCCGTTATCACGGAGGCCAACAACGTGATAACCGCCGCTCTGTATCTCCCCTTCCTCGCCCACTTCTCTTGCAGCTCCTTCGCGCGAGCAGCCACCACATCATCGGGCAGTGGGTCAGCGGGCCGTGGTGCTCGATCTTGGGCAACCACAGCGCGGAAAGCAGCTACCACTCCGCACACCCCCAGCACCCAATCGACCACGTTCAGCGATCCGCTCCTGCGCCTCGGTGCGCGCGACATCCTCAGCACCCCCTCTCGAGGACGCGGGTGTGTCGGGGCGTCTACCCGGGACTCAGCGCCACGTGTTCAAGACCCGTGCTCTCGGTCATGGTCGTTCTCCGTTCAGGTAGTTCGGCGCCGTTTCAGTCGTCCTCGCCGCGCAGGTAAAAGCGCAACACGCCCACGATTCGCTTGTGGATCTCAGGGGTGGCCGTGACAGACATGGGTACGAGCACAAGTCCTCGAACCAGCCCCCCGGACAGACCAATGCCCACACCCGCAGCCGTCAACGTCTAGGGGATGGGCGCCATTGCGGCCGCGCAGCCTCAGTACCGGGTCACCTTAAGGGTGGTGTTCGTGCAGGAGGCGGCCTTCTTCACCAAGAACGCCTTCTCCGTGGCGTCAGCCTTCAACCCCCAGCGGATCTTCACCGCGGTCCAGTCAGCGATGTACTTGCACTGGTTCTTCGGCGGCAGCCACTGCTCCGGACCGCGGGCCTGCTTGGCCGAGTTCAACGCCGAGGTCTGCGCGTTCAGCGACCGGTCATCCCCCAAGTCGTTGTAGAACGCCACCCGCTTGGCCTTGGTCCAGTACCGAGCTCCCGAGCCCCACGCCTCATGCACGGGCACCAAGTGATCGATCTGCAGCGTCGATGCAGACGTGTGCGTGCGCAGATCCCAGCTGCTCACCCACTTGCCCGTGGCCACCGTGCACTTACGGGCCGTCGTGAACTTCGGGGTGGTCTTGGACTCCGCGATCAACACCTCCGCCCGCGTGTTCTGGCAGTCCCTGTTCGCATCCTTCCAGTCCCCGAACTGGGCGGCCCGGTCATAGCCGGCATTTTTCTCCGCCGCCACCGGCAACGACGCCACAGCCGTGCGCAACGGGGCCGAGTACGTGGTGCCGGCCGCCGCCGGGCCCGCACCCCCCAGGACAGCGGTGGCGACGAAAACAGCAGCAGTGGCCAGAGAAGCCAGAGAGCGTCGTGACATGGGCGAGTTCCTTGCTCGAGTGGATGACGCGATGCGAAGTCGCATCGCAGCTGAGCCTAAGGGGACTGGTACACGGATAGGTGACAGTTTGTCTCACGCCGCGTGTGCGGTCGTAGCCGAACAGACCAGCGGCCTCGAACGCTGACCCATCTCCGCGCCGGGAGCGCTCAGGCGCGCTCGGCGTACAGCTCCATCAGGCGCGTCTGACGGTCCTTCTCGGTCGCCCCCGCCGGCAGGCTGAGAAGGCCGTCCATGACGCGATCCAACCCGGCGTGCGCCTTCACCAGCGCAGGGTCCATCGCCAGCGGGTTGTAGTGCTGGGCCAGCGAACGCTCCGGGTGCAACGCGCGGGCCTCGAGCACCCCCTCACCTGCGGTTATGAGCTTCGACCGGTCCGTCTCGGACAGCTCCGGCAACGGCAGGGTGTTCCACACCAGCGTGTTCGAGAACCGCAAGTCCGACTTGATCTGTCCACCGACCATGCGCTGCCATGCGATGAACGCCGACGACGAGATCACTGCGAAGGCTAGGCCATCCTCGTCCGGGACGACGAAGTTTGCATCTCCCGCGATGACCTCGGGATCGAAGCGTGCGGCCGTGAAGAAAGCCCTGTTCTCCGACACGTGGCGGGGAATGCACAAGTACGCCTGGGAGGGAGCCCGGCGTTCTCCAAACAGGTGCGGCGTGGCTGCGAGCTTCCGCGTGGCCGCGCGCTTGCTCGCGGCCCGGTACTCCCGATTCCGCTCGATGCGCTCGCGCAGGAACGGAGAGCGAGCGACATCATCGGCATCGACGTCGACCAGCCACAGGCACCAACGGTCGAGGTCGTGGATGAGCTCGCGGGCGCCGACGAATCGGCGCACATATTTGGAGGCCCTCGCGTCAGCCAGCGCGGTGGCATGGCCCTCCGTGTCCAAGAGCAGGTTGCCGCCGTCGTTGGCCATGCTCCCAAACACCGCCCCCGGAAGGTCTGTGCTGAGCGGCTTGCTTCGGGGCTGCACAAACACGTCAGGCCCTTCAACCAGGTACGGGTTGATGCGGCTCACCGGCTGCATCTCCGGTGTCCCTGCGCCGGCCCGGTAGGAGAAGAGCGGCCTCGAGGAGCGCCGCTCCTTGACCATTCCGACGATCACGCAGTGCACGGCCGCGGCGTTCGCCGCTTCAGAGGTCCAAGTGAACGTGCGATGCGCGAACAGCACTGTCCACCCGTCCTCGAGCAGATCACTGAAGAGCGCAGCCACCTGCTGCCCCTGAGTGATGCTGTTCGTCGTCACGAACGCGAAGCTCGCCTGCTCGGTGTCGGCCAGGTAGGCCGCGGCCTTGGCGTACCAGCCCGCGCAGTAGTCCAGAAGCCCAGCCTTGCCACGCGGCCACAACGCGTTCGTTTCAGCCTTCTGCTCGGCCGTCATCAATCGTGCCCCGATGAACGGAGGGTTGCCCATCACCCGCACGTCCTCCGACGCCGGAAGAACCGAGTTCCAGTCCAGCTCGAGCGCGTTGCCGACCACAATGTGCGCCGACTCCGACAGGGGCAGCTGCTCCGGGGAGATGCCGATCTTCAACGACATGTCCTGGTTCGCCTGGTGGTTCACCAGGAACATCGCCGTCCGGGCGATGGTCGCCGGCCACTCCTCCAGCTCGATCCCGTGGAAGTGCGGCATGCGCACCTTCACCGTCTCGTCCTCATCCAGTACCAGCGCCGTCTGGGAGCGCTTCTTCGACAGCTCCTGCCGGCGCACCAAGATCTCCAACTCCAGGGCACGCAGCTCCCGGTAGGCCACGATCAGGAAGTTCCCGCATCCGCACGCCGGGTCCAAGAACCGCAGCTGCCCAAGTCGCTCGTGCAGCCGGCCCAGGGCGGCGCGGTCGTGGATGCTCCTCACGAACTCCGCGCGCAGCTCATCCAGGAACAACGGGCCGATCAGCTTCAGGATGTTCTCTTCGGTCGTGTAGTGCTCCCCCAGCTCCCGGCGCGCCTCCTTCGACTTCACCGCCTGGAACAGCGACCCGAAGATCGCCGGCGAAATCGACCCCCAGTTGAACAGGCACGCCTCGATCAGCTTCTGTCGCATGGAGGCGTTGAAGTATGGAATCGAGATGGACTCCCCGAACACGGACCCGTTCACGTACGGGAAGCGCAGCATCAGCTCGTCCGTGCCGGCCATGCGCTTGTTCACCGGACGGTTCAGCACCTGGAACAGCGCGGTCAACTGCGCGCCCAGGTCCGAACCGTCCTCCGCGGTGCGGGTCTGAATGAACTCCAAGAACAGATCCCGCTCCCACAGACCCGAATCGTCCGCGAACAGCGCGAACAACGTCCGCACGAGAAACACCGACGCCTCGTGCTCGTCGTACCCGGAGCCCTCGAGCTCCACGTAGAGGTCAGCCATCAACTGCGCGGCCTTCACGGACGCCGCGGCCTGCTCGGCCGAACCGAACTCGCGCTTCTGGTAACCGGCGATGAACCCGAACCGCTCGGCCTCCACTGGCAGCTGCTCCAGCGGGAACTCGACCACAGCCTCCTCCCCGGCCGGGGCGTCCAGGTCGCGCAGGCGGAACGTCTCGAAGTCGCAGGTGATCACGTACCGCGGCTGCTCCGCGTCGGGCACGTTCGCCAGGTACGTCAGCGCCTGATCCTCGGCGGCCGCCAAGTCCTTGCCCAGGGACTTCTGCTCCGCGATGAGCATGCCGGGCCAAAACACGTCGATGAACCCGGCTCCGCCGTCGGCCTTCTTCGCCCGGCTCTCGTACTGGGCCACCTTGCGGCGACGGATTCCGTAGACCGCGAACAGCTCCGTCCAGAACGACTGGGACTCACCCCGCTCGTAGGACTCCCCCGCCCACTCGTGCACGAACGCGGCAGCGTTCGCCCGGATCTGGTCCCAGGACAGGGGTTTGGTCTGCATGAGGGCCGGCCTTTCGACGGTGATCGATCCATCATGCCCCGCCCCTTCGGGCAGTGGAGGCAGTGGCGGGCGGCTGCAGTCGTGGCCCCACCACCCCACCCGCCGATTCAGCGCCTATGATATACTGTATTTCAGTACGACAATACCGTCATACATGAACAAGGGAGGCATCATGCCCACAATCACCATCCGACTGACCGACCAGGAGCACGTCACAGTGAAGCAAGCGGCCGAAGACGAAGGGGTGACCCTGAGCGAGTTCGTCCGGGCCGCCCTGCACACGGCCCTGCCCTCAGCGCAGCGGCCCAGTGACACGCTGGGGGGAGAAGTTCCGCCCCCTGACTCCATCCCTCTGCACGAGCGCCAGCAGCTCGCCCTGCTTCATCGCATCCTGGCCAACGTCCTGCCCAAGGACGCCAACGGCCCCGACGGTGACCGCGAGTACCAGCTGCGGCGGGCAGAAGTGCTCGAGAAGGGCTACACGGGCGAGTACCACACGGAGGTGGCCGGCTTCAGCCACGAGCTCTCCAAACCCGACTCGACCCTGTTGATGGACATCCTCGACATGTTCCGCGTCATCACCGCCAGCCGAGCCCGGCTGGATAAGGAAGAGGTCAGCCTCGATCCCAAGATCGAGTACAACCTCGTCTTCCGCGGCTTCGACTTCCACGAGCCACTGGAAGCACAGATGGCGGAGTACACCGAGTTCCTCATGAACGATGGCCGGTGGACAGACCTGCAGGAGCAGTTCAATGCAAGCGACCGGGGAAACTCACACGTGCCCATGCTCGGCGCCTACCGCCGCATGCTGAACGAGTACAGCACGATCATGGCCACCCGCCGCCCGGGTGACTACCGCGGCCGGCTCAAGCTCTCGGCCGAAGAGCTCACTCAGATCGCCCAGGCCAGCATCCACCCGTCTCACCGCCGGCACCCCTCTGGGGACCAGGCAGAGGCCACCTCACAGCAGACAGACTGAGACCCGGCCGGGGCACCCTCCTTGCGCTACGAAAGTGAGGAGGGCGCCCTAAGGATCCGACTAAGCGCCGCCCTTGTAAACCCCCCTCGGGACAGGCCTCAAAATGCCATCGATGGGATCTGGAAGTGCAGCCGGGTCGGCTTTGGATTGTCGGTTCAAACGATCTGCGCCAGCTGCAATCCTTGCTACCCGTTCCAGTGGGGACTCCTTATAGGCCCCTGACTCTGTCGGCAGTATGTCCTTGAGCTCCGGCGGTGAATGAGTGAGGCCTGGCACCGGGGAACCATCCCCCGCATGAATGCAGACTGCACCCGCCTCATGAATAATCGCGGGGAAAAATGAAGTCAAGGTAAAATCTGAAGCCGTATCTGGTAACGGGGTCGGGGAAAAAATCATGCTGATGCAGAGCAAAGTGTTGGACCCATAGCCCGACAAGTCAATTATGAACGTGGAGTCACAACTGGGAGACTGAATAATTGGCTCCCCTAGGGTCAACTGGCGCAACTGCACCTCATTGAGACTGTCCCTTCGATAAAGCACACCGGAGACGCCCAAGCTTTGAGCGATCATAAGGTCTCCCATGACGTATATCCCAATGCCTGCGTCCGATGCTGCGGGGAGACGCACGGGAAGCTTCATCATTGCCGAGAAAATTTGTACCCGGTCCACCATGTCAATCGATGGCAGACGGGCGACTTTACGATCCTGCCCGCCGGTTTTCTTCGAGGGTTGCACCGAGGTCATACCGGAACGGTGGTAATGGAGTTTAGGCCGGTCATCTGAGCTCCGGACGATTTCCGATGAGGGGTCAGAATAAAGACCGCCACCTTCCGGAACCACGAGACGAGAGTATGTAACATCTGCCCAGGTGTCCATGACGGGGAAGATCATGATCCCTCCATCCTTTTTTAGAATGGATATTGTGAAGATCTTTTTGACTTCGGTCGATCCCGCTTCCCGAAGAAAAACTGGCACGCTTCGTCCGCCTGGAAACTTTTTTCCAGGCATTATAATCCCTGAATTTGACGGGGATAGTTGGCTCATCAATTTTCTCCCATTCTCCGATTTATTACAAAGACTTGAATTACTCGCATACAGGGGCGTCCGACAAATAGATCTAATTGATGGCCCCTGCGGCCTGCGTCTGCGATCCGGAACGTCTCAAAGAGGTGTATAGGGTCTGCCGGCTCACCCCGAACGCGCGCGCCACTTCGGCCTTCGGGATCCCCATCTCGATCATCACGCGCGCCTGCTCCACGTCGGTGTCCGAGAGCTTCGGGGTCTGGACGTACTTGCCGCGGGCCTTGGCTAGGGCGATGCCCTCGGCCTGACGCTCCTTGATCCGGCGGCGCTCGAACTCAGCGAATGCCGCCAGGATGCCCAGCATGAGCCCATCGACTGGGGAGTTGCCGGACTTGTCCACGGTGATTCGCTCTGACACGAACTGCACCGCGCACCCCTTGCCGGTGAGCTCGTCCACGATTGCGTAGAGGTCCCGGGTGTCCCGGCCGAGCCGGTCCATGGAGGCGACCTTCACCAGGTCCCCCTCGCGGACGTACTTCATCAGCTCGGCCAATCCGGTGCGCTTGGCTCGGGAACTGCCGGAGATCTTGTCCTGGAAGACGCGGTCGCACTCCCCCACCGCCTCGAGCTGACGATCCAGGTTCTGCTCGGCCGAGCTGACCCGCACATAGGCCACAGTCTGTCCAACCACGTCTTAGACCCTCCGACACTTCTGTCTAACGGCCCGTTTTGGGACCGTCTCTGACGTGATGGTGTGAACAGCTTCGCTCTGTGTCGTCCTTCAAGCTTCTCTCCCTGTCGTCCCGCGTCACGAAGCGGACCGGTTCTCGAGGTGCGGAAGATCGTCGGTGCGGGCATGGGGTGGTGGGTGCATACTGGTGGTGTCTTCGGACCCGGCAGTGGGGCTTGCCGGACCCAACCTCGACACTCGTCGACAACAGTCCCTATCTCAGCTGGTTGCGCTTCTGTGCGCCTGAGGTAGGGAGATGTCATGGTCGAGTCGAACACTGCCGGTGTTGTCGTGGTCGGTGTGCAGTCCGGGCAGGGGCACGACGTCGTCGGTGTCGCGGCTGCCGTCGCTGAACGCTTCAGCGCCCGCCTGGTGTGTGTGGTCGTCGATCCGGCGCTGCTGTCAGCGGGGGTGCGTGCGGACGGGTCGGAGATCATCGAACCGATCGACCCGGACACGGCGGACAGCGACCCGCAGCAGCTCCCCGACGAAGACATGCGGGTCATCAGAGATCTTGCTGCGGCGCGATCGGTCGACGTGGACTTCGTCTCCCGCGTCGGGGACCCGAGTCACGCACTCGCTGCGGTGGCTGAGGAACGTGACGCGGTGATGATCGTCGTCGGATCCCAGGCTGGCCGACGCCGGATAGCGGAACTGCTCACCGGGTCCGTCGCCGCGCACCTGACGCATCAGCAGCACCGGCCGATACTGGTCGTCCCGCACGACCCGGTCGGCGCCACCGTCCTCCTCCCGTCGGAAGCCCCGTGACGGGCATGCTGACGCTCCTGCGGCATGGGGAGAGCACCGCGAACGAAGCCGGCACCTTCACCGGGCTCCTCGACGTCCCGCTCACGCACCGCGGCGAACGGCAAGCATCCGCAGCCGGACAGCTCCTCCGGTCGAACCACATCACGCCGGACGTCGTGGTCACCTCCACATTGCGCCGTGCCGTCCGCACCGCCGAACTGGTCTGCGACGCCCTCGGGACACAGCTGCCCACGGAAGCGGTGTGGCAGCTCAACGAACGCAACTACGGTGCCCTGACCGGGATGACGAAGACCGACGCCCGTCGGATGCTCGGTGACGACGAGTACGTGCGGCTCCGCAGGTCCCGTACCGGCACACCGCCACCGATGTCGCTGCACCTGTGGGAGGAACTGCGGTCGAGCTCCGCGCTGCGCGGCCTGCCCGACGGCGCCCTCCGACGCACCGAGGCACTCTCGGACGTCATCAAGCGGGTCCGCCCCGTCTTGCACGACCGGCTCCTGCCGATGGTGCGGTCAGGGCGGAGCGTCCTCGTCGTCGCGCACGGGAACTCGCTCCGCGCACTCTGCGCATGCATCGACGACCTCACCGACCCGGAGCTCGAGCAGCTCAACCTGCCGACCGGGCAACCCGTGCAGTACCACCTCGCCCCGACGGGTGCTCTCGTCCCGCGGGGTGGGGCGTTCCTGGATCCGGTAGCAGCACAGCACGCCGCGGCGCTGGTCGCGGCAGAAGGCGGAACATGACCACCCGAACGGACACCCCGATGCCCGACGACCAGCTCCCTCCCGACCCGGACGTCGACGTCTCCGACCCGGCAACGACCATGCGGCCGGTGCATCTGCGGTGGCGGTACGTCGGCCTCGTCGCCGTCGGTGGGGCCGGCGGTACTGCCCTCCGCGACGTCATCAGTAGCGTGCTCCCTGCCGATGGCGGGGTGAGTTGGTCGATCTTCTGGATCAACATCACCGGGGCGCTGGCCCTCGGTGTGCTGTTGGAAGCGCTCGCGCACCGTGGGCCCGATGCCGGTCGCCGGAGGGTGCTGCGGCTGCTCCTCGGGACAGGGGTCCTCGGCGGGTTCACCACCTACAGCACCCTCGCCGAGTCCACCGCCGCCCTGTTCCTCGACGGCCACGGCCTCGCTGGCACCGGCTACGCGCTCCTCACTGTCCTATCCGGCGCGATCGCGACCGCCTGCGGTCTCGTCGTCGCCGGCTGGTTCCGTCCCCGAACGGAGGAAGCATGAACGCCGCCCTCATCGTCGTCGTCGCCCTCGGTGGCGGTGCCGGCGCTGCCGGTCGGTTCCTCCTCGACGGGCTGATCAACACCGGCCGGGAGTTCCGGCTCCCCGTCGGCACGCTGACGATCAACATCACCGGGTCGCTGCTGCTGGGGATCATCGTCGGCGCCGCCACGCACCTCGGCGCGGTGCCGGTCGCGGTCCTCGGCACCGGGGTGATGGGCGGCTACACCACGTTCAGCACCGCCAGCTTCGAAACCGTCCGCCTCGCCCGCAGCGGACGGATCACCGCCGCCGCGATCAACGGTCTCGGAATGCTCGTCGTCTCCGTCGCCGCCGCGACCGCCGGCATCCTCCTCGGCGGCACCCTGTGACCACCCCACTCACTGACCACCCACCCGCTCCAGCACCGGAGGTACCCATGCTGTTCGACGTCACGATCGAGATTCCCCGCGGCAGCGGCAACAAGTACGAGGTCGACCACACCACCGGCCGGATCCGGCTCGACCGGGCGGTGTTCACCAGCATGGTGTTCCCCCAGGACTACGGCTCCATCGACAACACCCTCGGCGATGACGGCGACCCCCTCGACGCCCTGGTGCTCCTGCCCCGTCCCACGTTCCCCGGCGTCGTCATCACGGTCCGGCCGGTCGGGATGCTGCGCATGGTCGACGAGAACGGCGGCGACGACAAGATCCTCACCGTTCCCGCTGGCGACGACCGCTTCGCGCAGCTGCGGGACATCACCGATGTGCCGGAACACACGCTGGCGGAGATCGAGCACTTCTTCGCCCACTACAAGGAGATCGAGCACGGCAAGCACGTCACCACCAACGGGTGGGCCGACCGTGCTGCTGCCGAAGCCGTCATCCGCACCGCACAGAACGCCCACACCCGACACCCGTGACCCACGGGTCCACAGACTGCCGCGGGGAGGCACTGGCGCTGAGTGATCGCCAGCAGGTCGTCCCTCCGCCTCCCCGCGGCTTCCCCTTCCAACCACAGACCAGCTCGACGCATGACCCGAACCGAACCGAAGGAGCGTCACCATGAACGACTACATCAGCGGCATCCACCACCACGGAGCCCATCAGGGTGAGTACGTCACCCACCACGACCACCCCGTCACCATCGACGCCGTCCACGGCGCCCGCATCCTCGACTCCCGCGGCTACCCGACCGTCCGCGTGTCCCTCGAGCTCGACGACGGCCGCACCGTCACCGGGGACGCCCCCGCGGGCGCATCCACCGGCGCCCACGAAGCCGTCGAGCTCCGCGACGGCGGTTCCGCGTTCGGCGGCCGCGACGTCACCCAGGCGCTCCACCTGATCGACACCGACATCTCAGGGCTCCTCACCGGCCGGTCGTGGTCGGCGATCGGGCAGATCGACGCCGCCCTTGCCGAACTCGACGGCACCACCGGGTACCGCCGGCTCGGCGCGAACAGCGTTGTCGCCACCTCGATCGCCGCATCCAGGGCCCTCGCCCATGCCGCGGACCTCCCGCTCTGGCAGTGGATCGCTGAGATCACCGGCTCGACGCCGCGGATGCCGGTCCCGCACTTCAACGTCCTCAACGGCGGCGCGCACGCAGCGAACGAGCTGGACTTCCAGGAGTTCATGATCGCTCCCGTCAACGCAGGCTCGATGGCAGACGCCGTCCGAATCGGCGCAGACGTGTACCACGCTCTCGCGGCGCTGGTTCGGGACCGGTTCGGCAGCCTCGGCCTCGGCGACGAGGGCGGTTTCGCACCGTCGATCGCTGCGCCCGAGGAAGCGCTCGACCTGCTCGTCGACGCGATCCGTACCGCCGGCTACGAGCCGGGCGTCGATCAGGTGGCGATCGCGCTCGATCCGGCCGCGAACGAGTTCTCCCAGGGCGACGGCTCCTACCGGGTGCTCAACGACAGCCTCGACCGGGACGGGCTGGTCGACTACTACCGGCACCTCATCGACACGTATCCGATCCGGAGCATCGAAGACGCGTTCGCGGAAGACGACCATGAGGGGTTCCGCCGCATGCAAGCGGCGCTCGGCGACCGGATCCAGATCGTCGGCGACGACCTCTACGTCACCGACCCACAGCGGATCCGCGACGGCGGCGAGCAGCAGCTGACGAACGCGGCACTGATCAAGCCGAACCAGATCGGGACCGTCTCCCAGACCCTCGGCGCGATCGCCACCGCCAAGAGCATCGGGATGGCCAGCATGGTCTCCCACCGTTCTGGGGAGACCACGGACACGTTCATCGCGGACCTCGTTGTCGGGACCGGCACCGGGCAGATCAAGTCCGGCGCACCCGGCCGCGGGGAACGCGTCGCGAAGTACAACCGGCTCACCGAGATCGCCGAGCAGCACCCGGAGCTGCCCTACGGACTGATCTGACCACCGGTACTCGAGCTGCGAGCAGTGTCCAGGAACGCCGTCACAGCGGGCCCCGGGCGGCCTGACCAGATCGCTCGCAGCGGCCGGATCAGTGGCGGGCCGAGCAGTAGCGCCCGGACGAGGGCACCGTCTTCGAGGTCAGTGTCGACGGTGCGGAGACTCATCACCGCGGGCGCGATGCCCGCTCGAGCGTTGGCGCGGATGATGCCAGTCGTTTCCAGCACTGCAGCCGGCGGGACCAGGGTCAGACCCGCGTCGTCGAGCCACGCTTCGACCGTGGAGCGGGTGCCGGACCCTTCCTCACGGAGCAGCAGGGGTGTCTCCGCGAGGTCATCCGAGGTGATGGCCGAAGCGCTTGCCCAAGGATGGTGCGGGGCGACGACGACCACGAGTTCGTCCTCATCGACCACCAACGATGAGAGGCCAATCGGCGCAGCAGGAGTCTCCGTGAACCCGACGTCGGCAGCGCCGGAACGGACGAGGTCGGTCACGTCGGCGGAGTTCCCCGCGATCAAACGCACCGACGCATCCGGCGTGGCAGCACGGTGGGTGAGCAGCCATCCGGGCAGCAGGAGTTCGGCGATCGTCTGCGACGCTGCGATCACGAGGGATCCCGCCGGTTCCCGCAGCGCGGCGACGCCTGCTTCAAGCCGCCGGGAGGCCTCCAACACCGGGACGGCGAGACCGAGCACCACCCGGCCGGCGTCGGTCAGCGCGGTCCCGGATGCCGTCCGGTGCGCCAGCGGCTGACCGGTCGCCTGCTCCGCGGCACGCAAGCGCGCAGACACCGCCTGCTGTGTCACCCCCAACACCTCGGCCGCGCGGGTCAACGACCCGGTCTCCGCGACGCGGACGAGGACCTCGAGGGTGTCGAGGTCCAGGATCCGGTCCGTCAACCGCCGCAGTGCCACAAGCAACCATTGTGCCCTGCCAACGAGTCCGCCGTTCCCGAACCACGGGGCACACGCGCACGATGGGTGCATGTCCGCTCACCTCGCCCACGCACCCGCAGCCTCTGAGCACGGTGTGCGCGACCGGCGGCTGTTCCGGGAGCTGGAGCGGCCCGGCCTGATCGTGTCGAACCTGACCCCGAACTGGTTCGCGTCGATCATGGGGACCGGGATCGTCGCCGTCGCGGCCGCGTCGTTACCGCTGCAGTTCCCCGGTCTGCGCACGGCGGCGACGGTCGTCTGGGCGATCGCGGCGGTCCTGCTCGTCGCCCTCACCATCGCGACGGTCCTGCACTGGGTCCGCTACCGGAGCACCGCAGCGAAGCACCACCTCAACCCGGTGATTTCCCACTTCTACGGCGCACCGCCCATGGCGTTCCTCACCGTCGGCGCCGGCACGATCCTCCTCGGCAAGGACTGGATCGGCCTCCCCGCCGCCGTCACCGTCGACTGGGTCCTCTGGACCATCGGCACCATCGGCGGCCTGCTCACCGCGGTCCTGGTGCCGTACCTGGCGTTCACCCGCCACGAGAACACGCCCGAATCCGCGTTCGGCGGCTGGCTGATGCCGATCGTCCCGCCGATGGTGTCCGCCTCGACCGGTGCGCTCCTCCTGCCGTATGCCCCCGCCGGGCAGGCACGGGAGACCCTGCTGTGGTCCTGCTACGGCTTCTTCGGCCTCAGCCTCATCACGTCCCTGGTCGTCATTACGCTGATCTGGAACCGTCTCGCGCAACACAAGGTCGGTGCCGCCGGTATGGTGCCGACCCTGTGGATCGTCCTCGGACCGGTCGGACAGTCCATCACCGCGGTAAACCTCCTCGCATCGAACGCCCCCGCCGTCGTCGACGCGTCGACCGCCCACGCACTGCTGGTCGTGGCGCTGGTGTACGGGTTCGCGATGCTCGGCTTCGCGCTGCTGTGGACCGTCATCGCCCTCGCCATCACCATCCGCACCGCCCGCGAACACCTGCTGTTCAGCCTGACCTGGTGGTCATTCACGTTCCCCGTCGGCACCTGCGTCACCGGCCTGAACGGCCTGGCCCTGCACTCCGGACTCACCGTCGTCGCCGTCCTCGCAGTCGTCTACTACGTGGGCCTCGTCGCCGCGTGGATCACCGTTGCCGTCCGCACCTTCCACGGCTCCGTCATCCGCGGCACACTCCTCGCACCACCACAGCCGGCATGAGCACCCCCGACGAACTCGCGGACGAGGTCGCGGACGTTCGATCCCTGAACGCCCTCGCCGAGGCATGGCGCACCGCACCCGACGGTTCACGGCGGTTCGTCCCGAACTTCGACCCGAGATCCGGCGGCACATCCAGCCGCGTCCTGGTCCTCATGCAGTCGCCCGGCCCCCAGACGATCGCCGCAGCGCACACGGCGATCTGCAGCGAGGACAACCCGGGCCCGACCGCGGCCGCGTTCCGCGCAGCCCGCATCGAGTCCGGACTCGCACGCAACGACTACCTCCGCTGGAACCTCATCCCGTGGGAGATTCTCGGCCGCGTCCGACCTGTGGACATCGACGAGGGGCGACACGCCCTCGAAACTCTGCTCAAGGTGCTCCCCGTGCTCGATGCCATCGTCACGTACGGTACCGCCGCCCTCAACGGAGTCATGCGGCACCTCACCCTGGACGAGCACCCCCGACTCGTACCCGTCATCGCGGCACCACACCCCTCTCCGGCCAACGGCCGCCATCGCGCGGAACAACAACGACGTTCCGTCCAAGCGCTCCGGCTCGCGGCGCTGACTCACCGGCTGTAGCAAATACGAACGACTCCGCTACAACTGCCCGTGCCGACGGTTCGGCAGCGTGTGAGGCGGCGTGTCTTGTAACGGAACCCAATCCCGGAATCTACGTGCCGCCACTACCCCTCCTGGTCGAGTTTCGCTACGTTCTCTCCATGGGTCACCTCCTCGGGTACGCGCGCGTGTCCACCACCGACCAGGACGCGTCGCTACAGATCGACGCGCTGGGCGCCGCCGGCTGCTACCGCGTGTTCGTCGACACCATGTCCGGGTCGCTGCAACACCGGCCCGAGCTCGACAAGCTCCTCGACCAGCTCCGCCCCGGCGACACTCTCGTCGTCTGGCGACTCGACCGGCTCGGTCGATCCATCCGGCACCTCATCGACCAGCTGCACGCACTCGCCGAACGCGGCATCGGGTTCCGGTCGCTGCAGGAGACCATTGACACCACCTCACCCGGTGGCCGGCTTGTGTTCCACGTCTTCGCTGCGCTGGCGGAGTTCGAACGGGACCTCATCAAGGAACGCACCAACGCCGGCCTCGCCGCCGCCCGAGCCCGCGGCAGAACCGGCGGCCGACCATCTCGGCTCTCCGCGGACCAGGTGCGCACCGCACGCCGGCTCTACGAACAGCAGGACATGACCGTCGCGCAGATCGGCGATGTCCTCGGCGTCAGCCGCACCACCATCTACCGGACGCTCGCGAAGCACGCCGAACCCGTCGCCCGCCGACGCGCAAAGCCCTCACCGACGATGTAGCCGGTCATGGACGCGAGCGAGCGGTGGCGAATCCTTCGACTGCACGTCGAGGACGCAATCCCGCTTGCCACTCTGGCCCGCAGCACGGGCGTCACCGAGCGCACCCTGCAACGCTGGCTCGCCCGCTACCGGACAGGCGGATACGCCGCCCTCGCCGACGACGCTCGCGCCGACCATGGCGTCCGACGCACAGCACCGGAACTCGTCCGCCTGGTCGAAGGGCTTGCGCTCACCAAGCCGCGGCCGTCGATCGCCACCATTCACCGTCAGGTTGGCGTCCACTGCGCTGAACGGGGACTGCCGTCGCCGTCGTACTCCGCCGTGCGGTCGATCGTGAACGGGCTCGATCCCGGAATGGTGACGCTCGCACTCGAGGGGCCAGCGTCATACCGTGACAAACACGAGCTGCTGCTCCGACGTCGCGCGGACCGCCCGAACGCGATCTGGCAGGCGGACCACACGATGCTTGACCTGCTCATCGTCGGGCCCAACGGCAAGCCCGCACGGCCGTGGTTGACGGTGATCCTCGACGACTACTCCCGCGCGATCTGCGGGTACATGGTGTTCCTCGGTGCCCCGTCAGCGGCGAACACCGCGCTCGCGCTGCGCCAAGCGATCTGGCACAAGCCGGAACCGGACTGGCCCGTCTGCGGGATCCCGGACGTGCTCTACACGGACCACGGGTCCGACTTCACCAGCCATCGTCTCGGCGACACCGCCGCTGTGCTGCACCTCCGCATCATCCACTCGCAGGTCGCCCGGCCCCAGGGGCGCGGGAAGATCGAGCGGTTCTTCGGCACGATCAACACCGAACTGCTCCCAACGCTCCCCGGCCATTTCGCAGCCGGATCCTCGGCGCCGACGCCGGCGCTGGATCTCGGCGGCGTCGACAGTGCCATCAGCACGTTCATCCGCAGCTACAACGCCCGCACCCACCGCGAGCTCCGGACGAGCCCACTGCACGCGTGGATTGCAGACGGGTGGCTGCCACGGCTCCCGGAGTCCCTTGAACAGCTCGACGGGTTCCTGCTCACCGTCCCCACGACGCGGGTCGTGCAGCGCGATGGCATCCACTTCGAGGGCCTCCGCTACACCGCGGCCACTCTCGCGCCGTTCGTCGGTAGCACCGTGAGTGTCCGGTACGACCCACGCGACGTCACCGAGATCCGCGTCTTCCACCGCGACGTGTTCCTCTGCACCGCGATCAGCACCGAGCACCAGACCGAGACGATCAGCCTCAAGCAGATCCAAGCCGCCAGGAACGCTCACCGCCGGGCTTTACGCGGGCAGATCCACGAACGCATCGCGATCGTCAATCCCAAACTCGACGACACCACCACACCGGCAGCCGTCGAGACGGATCGGCCGCGACTGAAGACCTACGAGGAGGACCGGTCATGACGAGCCAGTTCATCGTCACCAAGGAGCACCGCCGGTTCGCAGAGTTTGCCGACGCGGTCCGGAAGCAGAACACCATCGGCGTCTGCTTCGGGCCCGCCGGCGTCGGCAAGACCCTCTCAGCGCGCCGCTACGCGCACTGGGACAGCATCGGCCCGTTCATCGCCAGGTGGGCCGCACGCAGTGAAGACGACACCAAGATCTATGCCGCGGCCCACCGCGCCCGGACCGTCTTCTACACGCCCGAGGTCTCCGCGACGATGCGCGCCCTGCAAGAGGACCTCCGGCACGACATGATCCGCACCGAACGCTGCATCGAGGAACACCTCGTCCTCCACGGCGGCCACGTCGACCACGCGCACGGCCCCAACCCGTCACTGCTCGAGCTGATCATCATCGATGAGTCCGAACGCCTCACCGGCAACGCCATCGAGTGGCTCCGCGACCAGTACGACCGAACAGGCATCGCGATGATCCTGATCGGCATGCCCGGCATCGAGAAGCAGTTCACTCACTACCCACAGCTCTACAGCCGACTCGGGTTCGCCCACCAGTACCGCCCCCTCGGCCACGACGAGCTGCTGTTCGTCCTCGAACGTCAATGGCGCAAGCTCGGCAAGACCCTCGACCCCGACGACTTCACTGACGCGCAAGCCATCGCCGCCGTCGAACGCATCACCCGCGGCAACTTCCGTCTCCTCGAACGTCTCCTCCCACAGATTCAACGTGTCCTGAAGATCAACGAGCTCGACGTCATCACCAACGACGTCGTCGAAGCCGCCCGCAGCACCCTCGTCATCGGCACCACCTAACCCGACACGGAACGCAGCGAAAACCGCGACACAGAGCGAAGCTGCTCACACGGGACACTCGGCGCCGCGGATTTTCGCGGCGCTCGGCGTCGTATCTGTGTGTGCCGGTAAGCGATCCCCTTACGGGACGCCTGCTACCCATAGCGCTATGTCACTTGACCGACCAAACGTTTGGTCGGTACTCTCGGGGCATGGCAAAGACGACCGAGCAGCTGCTCGATGATGCGATCGCCGTGCTGCGGCGCGGTGGCGTGGTGACGATCGATTCCGTCGCCTCCGAAGCAGGCATGAGTAAGGCGGGGGTGGTGCATCACTTCTCCTCGAAGGAGGCGCTGATGGTCGGCGTCGTCAATCGGGTGATGGACCTCTGGGAGGGACAGCTCGCCGCGACGATCGGGGAGGTCACCGATCCGGTCGAGCGGCTGCGCGCGTATGTGGACTTCGAGGTGCTCTCCGATTTCGACGGGGGCGATCTCGCGCTGCTCGCGGATGTGAAGCTGCGCGACACTCTCGCCGCCCAGTGGCGGGAGCGCCTGCGGCCCTGGTTCGGGGAGGACGCACCCGGCGACGCTGGCCAGAAAGCCGCGTTGCAGTCGGCGCGTCTGATCGCTGACGGCGCCTGGACCGACCAGGCGCTCGGACTTCTGAGCATGACCGGTGAGCAGCGTGCACTCGTGCGCGGCATCGCCCAACGACTGATCGATGAAGGAGTACAGAAATGAAGTGGGTGTTCCTCGCCGGGGCGATCGCGCTCGAGGTGACAGGCTCCCTGTCACTGAAAGCTGCCGTCGACGCCCCCGGATTCTTCGCGCTCGTCGCGGTCGGCTACATCGGAGCGTTCACGCTCCTGGCCGGCGCGCTCAAGCAGGGCATGCCCCTCGGCGTCGGGTACGGCATCTGGGGAGCCGCCGGAGTGGCCCTGACCGCGATCCTCTCCGCAGTCATCTTCGGAGAGCCGCTGACCGCGCTGATGACCCTCGGCATCGCCGTCGTCATCGGCGGGGTCCTGTGCGTCGAGCTCGGCTCGCAGGCCGCGACGAAGAAGCGTGAAGGGACCGTCTGATGGCCTACCTGTTCCTCATCATCGCGATCATCTTCGAGGTCGCCGGCGCCCTCTCGCTGCGCATGGCGACCTCCGGCTCCAAGAAGAAGGGCCTGTGGCTGCTCGCCGTCCTCGGCGGCTACGGCATCGCGTTCTTCGGCATCACCATGGCCCTCGTGGAGGGCCTGGCCCTCGGAGTCGCCTACGGCATCTGGGCCGCGTCCGGTGTCGCGCTCACCGCGGTCCTCAGCCGCATCCTCTTCAAGGAACCGCTGACCAAGGTGATGGCGGCCGGTATCGGCCTGATCATCGTCGGGGTGCTCATGATCGAGCTCGGAGCCGCGCACTGACCCCCGCGCCGGTGGCCGCCGATCCATCTCAGGCGCGATCCGCGGCCGCCGGCGCCTCAGAGCCTGCGGCGGCACGATGTCCAGACGACGCGCCCCGTCTCTCTAGCCAGTTCCGCCTCGCAGCTACGCTCACCTCATGACCCGGATGAGCGTGCTCGAGGCCTGGACCTGGATCAACGAGTACGGCAGCGCGATCGGCGCCGTCGCCGGCGTTGTCGCCGCGCTCGTCGCGATCATCGCGCTCATCTCCGCCGCCCTGGACAGCAAAGCCCGATCCCAGCCGATGATCGCCGCCGAGTTCCGCCCCGCGGTCGATAGCGACTCCTCCATCGACTTCATCATCACCAACCTCGGACCGACCCCCGCGCGAGACATCACCGTCACCTTTAATCCGCCCATAGTCATCCCCGACGACTCCGACCGGCTCCTCGCGCCCTACCTCGTCAAGCGCTACGAACGCCCCATCCCGGTTCTTAACCCGGGCCAGATTCTCTCGAACACCTGGTGGGCCGGCCGCGCCGGCACCGGGAACGAGCTCACAAACCACGAACCGACGCCCGACGAGGTGAACGTCACCAAGATCTATGCCGCGGCCCACCGCGCCCGGACCGTCTTCTACACGCCCGAGGTCTCCGCGACGATGCGCGCCCTGCAAGAGGACCTCCGGCACGACATGATCCGCACCGAACGCTGCATCGAGGAACAACTCGTCCTCCACGGCGGCCACGTCGACCACGCGCACGGCCCCAACCCGTCACTGCTCGAGCTGATCATCATCGATGAGTCCGAACGCCTCACCGGCAACGCCATCGAGTGGCTCCGCGACCAGTACGACCGAACAGGCATCGCGATGATCCTGATCGGCATGCCCGGCATCGAGAAGCAGTTCACTCACTACCCACAGCTCTACAGCCGACTCGGGTTCGCCCACCAGTACCGCCCCCTCGGCCACGACGAGCTGCTGTTCGTCCTCGAACGTCAATGGCGCAAGCTCGGCAAGACCCTCGACCCCGACGACTTCACTGACGCGCAAGCCATCGCCGCCGTCGAACGCATCACCCGCGGCAACTTCCGTCTCCTCGAACGTCTCCTCCCACAGATTCAACGTGTCCTGAAGATCAACGAGCTCGACGTCATCACCAACGACGTCGTCGAAGCCGCCCGCAGCACCCTCGTCATCGGCACCACCTAACCCGACACGGAACGCAGCGAAAACCGCGACACAGAGCGAAGCTGCTCACACCCGTGGTGCCGCAGGCCTCAGTGCGGTCCAGGCCGAGCCGGCAGGTACCGTCGGTGCGTCCTACGGATCCGTTGGCCGGGACGGCGAGGCCGTTGGTCGCGTTGTAGGTCTTCCCGTTGTTCAAGGCGATCCGGGAGGTGCCGCCGTTGCTGGTGGAGGAGACGGATCCGGTGCGCACCCCGCAGGCCGCGGCCTCGTCGCTGAGGCGGAAGTCGAAATCGAGGGCCACCTGCTTGTTGGACAGCCTGCCGAGCGTCTCGTTGGTGATGCGCAGGTAGGGCATGTCTGACAATCGTTTTGACCATGCGAGCACAGCATTCAGGACCAGAGCGGCCCTGTAGATGATCGCGTACTTGTCATACCGGGTCGCCAGACCCCGCCACTGCTTCAGGTGAGCGTACTGACGCTCGATGACGTTGCGGCCCTTGTAGGCGTCCGCGTCGAGGCTGACGGGGCGCCCGCCGCGGGCACCGCGCCGTCTGCGGTGGCCCTGCTGGTCGGCCGGTTCGGGGATGACCGCTTTGATCCCACGGGCACGTAGGTGGGTGCGGATCGCCCGGGAGGAGTACGCCTTATCGCCCAGCACGGCCTCGGGGCGAGTCCGGGGCCGCCCTACTGGCCGGGTCACGCGCAGCTGCGCCAGAAGAGGAAGCAGCATCGGGGAGTCCCCTGCCTGGCCGGGGGTGATCAGGCTGACCAGCGGCAGCCCGGTCCCATCGACGAGCTGATGGATCTTCGTGCTCAGCCCGCCACGGGAGCGCCCGATGCCGTGATCGGCCGGCTCCTCACGCGGATTCTTGTAGTTCGACCCATCCCCCTGTGTGGCGGGTGATGTTCGTCGCGTGCTGATGCGCGCGGGCGATCGTGGAGTCCACCGAGACCGACCAATCGATCAGGCCTTCGGCGTCAGCGGCGGCGGTCAGCGTGGCCAGCACCGTGTCCCATGTGCCTTTTTCGGCCAAGCGCCGATGCCAGGTCCACACGGTCTGCCAGGGCCCGTAGACCTCGGGCAGATCCCTCCAAGCGATTCCGCACCGGTACCGGTAGATGATCGCCTCCACCATGGTGCGGGCGTCGGCGAACGGCCTGCCGGCGCGGCCGGTCCGGGTCGGGAGCATCGGGGCGATCAACTCCCATTGTGCGTCGGAGAGCATCTGGAACCGGGACATGTCCCCAGGGTCTCAGCTGACTCGTGCATCTATTCTCAGACACGCCCTAGGTCAGGGTGAACGCCGAGGCTGGGAGGGGCTTGCCTGCGGTGTACCCCGCGCAGGAGGAGGCGGCCATGGCGGGCGCGGCCGTCGATGCGGCCACGGCCGGCACGGCCCAGGCGAGGCCGGTGGCTACTGAACGGCGGGAGATTTCCATGAGGGGTACTCCAGTTAGGGCACACAAAAGAATTCAGGTGCACACGATTAGGTTCGTGAAAGCAGGAGTGTTCGGCTACGGCCGTCGGTGCATCTGAGACTGCCGGGGTGCCGGGGTGTGGTCAGACCACCTGTCTCCTCAGAGTTCAGGTATGTTAAATCTCATGCATGCATCGCCATTGGAGCCTCGGATGACCGCCGGTGTGGATCGGCCGGCGGATGGCAAGGTCGCCGTGGAGAGGGTGGATCGCCCCGGTCGTCGGGGAATGCGGCTGCTGGGGCCGGCCTTCGTGGCGGCGGTGGCCTATGTGGACCCCGGCAATGTGGCTGCGAACCTGACGGCGGGGGCCCAGTACGGGTACCTGCTGGTCTGGGTGCTGGTCGCAGCGAACCTGATGGCCATGCTCGTGCAGTACCTCTCGGCGAAGCTCGGGCTCGTCACCGGCCGCTCGCTTCCGGAGCTGCTGGGGCACCGGTTGCCGCGCGGGCGGCGTTTGGCGTACTGGGTGCAGGCGGAGATCGTGGCCGCCGCCACGGATCTGGCCGAGGTGATCGGAGGGGCCATTGCCCTGCACATCCTCTTCGGTATCCCCCTGCTGGCCGGCGGGGTGATCGTCGGGGTGGTCTCGATGATCCTGTTGGGTGTGCAGTCCCGGCGCGGGCAGCAGCCCTTCGAGTTCGTCGTCATGGGCCTGCTGGCCGTGATCACCCTCGGGTTCGTCTCGGGACTGTTCTACGGGCCCATCTCCTGGGGTGAGGCCGTGGCGGGCATGGTCCCCCGGTTCGAGGGAACCCAGACGGTGCTCCTGGCGGCCGGCATGTTGGGGGCCACGGTGATGCCCCACGCGATCTATGTGCACTCAGCTCTGGCGCGTGACCGCCATCAGGGGGCCCACGCTCATCCGGGCACCCTTGGCAGGCTGCTGCGGGCCACCCGGTGGGATGTGGGGCTGTCGCTTCTGGTGGCAGGGTCGGTGAACATCGCGATGCTGCTGCTGGCGGCGGCCAATCTCTCCGGGGTCTCCGGGACGGACAGCATCGAAGGTGCCCATGCGGCGATTACGGCCGCGCTGGGCCCCACGGTGGGTGTCCTTTTCGGCGTCGGCCTGCTGGCCTCCGGGCTGGCCTCCACCGCGGTGGGCTCCTATGCGGGGTCGGAGATCATGGGCGGGCTGCTGCACTGGCGCATCCCTCAGATGGTGCGACGGGTGCTCACGCTGATCCCCGCGCTGTTGGTCATCGCCTCCGGGGTGGATCCCACCTGGGCGCTCGTCCTCTCCCAGGTGCTGCTCAGTGTCGGCATCCCCTTCGCCATGATCCCCCTAGTCCGCCTGACCGGCGCCCGGGCCGTGATGGGCCGACACGTGAACTCCGCGCCCCTGCAGACGGCGGCATGGGTGGTCGTGGCTCTGATCGTGGCCCTGAACGCCGTGCTGCTGTGGCTGACGTTGACCGGGCAGGAGTGAAGGAGGCCCCGCTATCGTGCAGGCCATGAGCCTTGACGAGATCACTCCGGTGGCCCAGGACTACCTCAAGGCAATCTGGTCTGCCACGGAGTGGGGAGACGCGCCGCTGAGCACGAATAGCCTGGCCGCACGAATGGGCACCACCGCGCCCAACGTCACCGAGACGGTCAAGCGCCTGGCAGCTCAGGGCCTGGTCGAGTACCAGCCCTACAAGCCCGTGACCCTCACCGGGAAGGGACGCGAGCACGCGATCGCGATGGTGCGCCGACACCGGCTGCTGGAAAGCTTCCTCGCCGCGACCCTGGGCTACTCCTGGGACGAAGTCCACGCGGAAGCCGAACGACTCGAGCACGCCGCCTCCGACGAGCTGATCGAGCGGATCGATCAGATGCTGGGCCGCCCCACGCGCGATCCCCACGGCGACCCCATTCCCACTCCCGAAGGGCAGCGGGCACAGCCAGCCCACGCGGTCCGCCTGGACGTGGCCGAGCCGGGGTTCTACCGGGTCCTACGCATCTCCGACGCCGACCCGCAGCGTCTGGTCCGCTTCCAGCAGGCCGGACTCGTTCCCGGCACTGTCGTCGAGGTGACCGAGGCGGGCCACTCCCGACTGCGCGTGGTCGCAGTCGGGCCCGTGGAACTCATCGAGACGGATGCGGCTGCCATCTGGCTGGTGCCGAGCGCGACTCGAGGATGAATCGTCCTCACCTTCATTGCGCATCGGTGCCGCCCCCGTCGAGAAGCAGGCTGTCCAAGGGGGTATACCCCTTTACACACCCTGCCCGCCCACGAGACCATCACGTGTGAGCAGCTTCGCTCTGTGTCGCGGTTTTCGCTGCGTTCCGTGTCGGGTTAGGTGGTGCCGATGACGAGGGTGCTGCGGGCGGCTTCGACGACGTCGTTGGTGATGACGTCGAGCTCGTTGATCTTCAGGACACGTTGAATCTGTGGGAGGAGACGTTCGAGGAGACGGAAGTTGCCGCGGGTGATGCGTTCGACGGCGGCGATGGCTTGCGCGTCAGTGAAGTCGTCGGGGTCGAGGGTCTTGCCGAGCTTGCGCCATTGACGTTCGAGGACGAACAGCAGCTCGTCGTGGCCGAGGGGGCGGTACTGGTGGGCGAACCCGAGTCGGCTGTAGAGCTGTGGGTAGTGAGTGAACTGCTTCTCGATGCCGGGCATGCCGATCAGGATCATCGCGATGCCTGTTCGGTCGTACTGGTCGCGGAGCCACTCGATGGCGTTGCCGGTGAGGCGTTCGGACTCATCGATGATGATCAGCTCGAGCAGTGACGGGTTGGGGCCGTGCGCGTGGTCGACGTGGCCGCCGTGGAGGACGAGGTGTTCCTCGATGCAGCGTTCGGTGCGGATCATGTCGTGCCGGAGGTCCTCTTGCAGGGCGCGCATCGTCGCGGAGACCTCGGGCGTGTAGAAGACGGTCCGGGCGCGGTGGGCCGCGGCATAGATCTTGGTGTCGTCTTCACTGCGTGCGGCCCACCTGGCGATGAACGGGCCGATGCTGTCCCAGTGCGCGTAGCGGCGCGCTGAGAGGGTCTTGCCGACGCCGGCGGGCCCGAAGCAGACGCCGATGGTGTTCTGCTTCCGGACCGCGTCGGCAAACTCTGCGAACCGGCGGTGCTCCTTGGTGACGATGAACTGGCTCGTCATGACCGGTCCTCCTCGTAGGTCTTCAGTCGCGGCCGATCCGTCTCGACGGCTGCCGGTGTGGTGGTGTCGTCGAGTTTGGGATTGACGATCGCGATGCGTTCGTGGATCTGCCCGCGTAAAGCCCGGCGGTGAGCGTTCCTGGCGGCTTGGATCTGCTTGAGGCTGATCGTCTCGGTCTGGTGCTCGGTGCTGATCGCGGTGCAGAGGAACACGTCGCGGTGGAAGACGCGGATCTCGGTGACGTCGCGTGGGTCGTACCGGACACTCACGGTGCTACCGACGAACGGCGCGAGAGTGGCCGCGGTGTAGCGGAGGCCCTCGAAGTGGATGCCATCGCGCTGCACGACCCGCGTCGTGGGGACGGTGAGCAGGAACCCGTCGAGCTGTTCAAGGGACTCCGGGAGCCGTGGCAGCCACCCGTCTGCAATCCACGCGTGCAGTGGGCTCGTCCGGAGCTCGCGGTGGGTGCGGGCGTTGTAGCTGCGGATGAACGTGCTGATGGCACTGTCGACGCCGCCGAGATCCAGCGCCGGCGTCGGCGCCGAGGATCCGGCTGCGAAATGGCCGGGGAGCGTTGGGAGCAGTTCGGTGTTGATCGTGCCGAAGAACCGCTCGATCTTCCCGCGCCCCTGGGGCCGGGCGACCTGCGAGTGGATGATGCGGAGGTGCAGCACAGCGGCGGTGTCGCCGAGACGATGGCTGGTGAAGTCGGACCCGTGGTCCGTGTAGAGCACGTCCGGGATCCCGCAGACGGGCCAGTCCGGTTCCGGCTTGTGCCAGATCGCTTGGCGCAGCGCGAGCGCGGTGTTCGCCGCTGACGGGGCACCGAGGAACACCATGTACCCGCAGATCGCGCGGGAGTAGTCGTCGAGGATCACCGTCAACCACGGCCGTGCGGGCTTGCCGTTGGGCCCGACGATGAGCAGGTCAAGCATCGTGTGGTCCGCCTGCCAGATCGCGTTCGGGCGGTCCGCGCGACGTCGGAGCAGCAGCTCGTGTTTGTCACGGTATGACGCTGGCCCCTCGAGTGCGAGCGTCACCATTCCGGGATCGAGCCCGTTCACGATCGACCGCACGGCGGAGTACGACGGCGACGGCAGTCCCCGTTCAGCGCAGTGGACGCCAACCTGACGGTGAATGGTGGCGATCGACGGCCGCGGCTTGGTGAGCGCAAGCCCTTCGACCAGGCGGACGAGTTCCGGTGCTGTGCGTCGGACGCCATGGTCGGCGCGAGCGTCGTCGGCGAGGGCGGCGTATCCGCCTGTCCGGTAGCGGGCGAGCCAGCGTTGCAGGGTGCGCTCGGTGACGCCCGTGCTGCGGGCCAGAGTGGCAAGCGGGATTGCGTCCTCGACGTGCAGTCGAAGGATTCGCCACCGCTCGCTCGCGTCCATGACCGGCTACATCGTCGGTGAGGGCTTTGCGCGTCGGCGGGCGACGGGTTCGGCGTGCTTCGCGAGCGTCCGGTAGATGGTGGTGCGGCTGACGCCGAGGACATCGCCGATCTGCGCGACGGTCATGTCCTGCTGTTCGTAGAGCCGGCGTGCGGTGCGCACCTGGTCCGCGGAGAGCCGAGATGGTCGGCCGCCGGTTCTGCCGCGGGCTCGGGCGGCGGCGAGGCCGGCGTTGGTGCGTTCCTTGATGAGGTCCCGTTCGAACTCCGCCAGCGCAGCGAAGACGTGGAACACAAGCCGGCCACCGGGTGAGGTGGTGTCAATGGTCTCCTGCAGCGACCGGAACCCGATGCCGCGTTCGGCGAGTGCGTGCAGCTGGTCGATGAGGTGCCGGATGGATCGACCGAGCCGGTCGAGTCGCCAGACGACGAGAGTGTCGCCGGGGCGGAGCTGGTCGAGGAGCTTGTCGAGCTCGGGCCGGTGTTGCAGCGACCCGGACATGGTGTCGACGAACACGCGGTAGCAGCCGGCGGCGCCCAGCGCGTCGATCTGTAGCGACGCGTCCTGGTCGGTGGTGGACACGCGCGCGTACCCGAGGAGGTGACCCATGGAGAGAACGTAGCGAAACTCGACCAGGAGGGGTAGTGGCGGCACGTAGATTCCGGGATTGGGTTCCGTTACAAGACACGCCGCCTCACACGCTGCCGAACCGTCGGCACGGGCAGTTGTAGCGGAGTCGTTCGTATTTGCTACAGCCGGTGAGTCAGCGCCGCGAGCCGGAGCGCTTGGACGGAACGTCGTTGTTGTTCCGCGCGATGGCGGCCGTTGGCCGGAGAGGGGTGTGGTGCCGCGATGACGGGTACGAGTCGGGGGTGCTCGTCCAGGGTGAGGTGCCGCATGACTCCGTTGAGGGCGGCGGTACCGTACGTGACGATGGCATCGAGCACGGGGAGCACCTTGAGCAGAGTTTCGAGGGCGTGTCGCCCCTCGTCGATGTCCACAGGTCGGACGCGGCCGAGAATCTCCCACGGGATGAGGTTCCAGCGGAGGTAGTCGTTGCGTGCGAGTCCGGACTCGATGCGGGCTGCGCGGAACGCGGCCGCGGTCGGGCCCGGGTTGTCCTCGCTGCAGATCGCCGTGTGCGCTGCGGCGATCGTCTGGGGGCCGGGCGACTGCATGAGGACCAGGACGCGGCTGGATGTGCCGCCGGATCTCGGGTCGAAGTTCGGGACGAACCGCCGTGAACCGTCGGGTGCGGTGCGCCATGCCTCGGCGAGGGCGTTCAGGGATCGAACGTCCGCGACCTCGTCCGCGAGTTCGTCGGGGGTGCTCATGCCGGCTGTGGTGGTGCGAGGAGTGTGCCGCGGATGACGGAGCCGTGGAAGGTGCGGACGGCAACGGTGATCCACGCGGCGACGAGGCCCACGTAGTAGACGACTGCGAGGACGGCGACGACGGTGAGTCCGGAGTGCAGGGCCAGGCCGTTCAGGCCGGTGACGCAGGTGCCGACGGGGAACGTGAATGACCACCAGGTCAGGCTGAACAGCAGGTGTTCGCGGGCGGTGCGGATGGTGATGGCGAGGGCGATGACGGTCCACAGCAGCGCGAAGCCGAGCATCGCGAACCCGTACACCAGCGCCACGACCAGCAGTGCGTGGGCGGTCGACGCGTCGACGACGGCGGGGGCGTTCGATGCGAGGAGGTTTACCGCGGTGATGGACTGTCCGACCGGTCCGAGGACGATCCACAGGGTCGGCACCATACCGGCGGCACCGACCTTGTGTTGCGCGAGACGGTTCCAGATCAGCGTAATGACGACCAGGGACGTGATGAGGCTGAGGCCGAAGAAGCCGTAGCAGGACCACAGCAGGGTCTCCCGTGCCTGCCCGGCGGGGGCATACGGCAGGAGGAGCGCACCGGTCGAGGCGGACACCATCGGCGGGACGATCGGCATCAGCCAGCCGCCGAACGCGGATTCGGGCGTGTTCTCGTGGCGGGTGAACGCCAGGTACGGCACCAGGACCGCGGTGAGCAGGCCGCCGATGGTGCCGATGGTCCAGAGGACCCAGTCGACGGTGACGGCGGCGGGGAGGCCGATCCAGTCCTTGCCGAGGAGGATCGTGCCGGCGCCGACGGTGAGGAACGCCATGGGCGGTGCGCCGTAGAAGTGGGAAATCACCGGGTTGAGGTGGTGCTTCGCTGCGGTGCTCCGGTAGCGGACCCAGTGCAGGACCGTCGCGATGGTGAGGGCGACGAGCAGGACCGCCGCGATCGCCCAGACGACCGTCGCCGCCGTGCGCAGACCGGGGAACTGCAGCGGTAACGACGCGGCCGCGACGGCGACGATCCCGGTCCCCATGATCGACGCGAACCAGTTCGGGGTCAGGTTCGACACGATCAGGCCGGGCCGCTCCAGCTCCCGGAACAGCCGCCGGTCGCGCACACCGTGCTCAGAGGCTGCGGGTGCGTGGGCGAGGTGAGCGGACATGCACCCATCGTGCGCGTGTGCCCCGTGGTTCGGGAACGGCGGACTCGTTGGCAGGGCACAATGGTTGCTTGTGGCACTGCGGCGGTTGACGGACCGGATCCTGGACCTCGACACCCTCGAGGTCCTCGTCCGCGTCGCGGAGACCGGGTCGTTGACCCGCGCGGCCGAGGTGTTGGGGGTGACACAGCAGGCGGTGTCTGCGCGCTTGCGTGCCGCGGAGCAGGCGACCGGTCAGCCGCTGGCGCACCGGACGGCATCCGGGACCGCGCTGACCGACGCCGGCCGGGTGGTGCTCGGTCTCGCCGTCCCGGTGTTGGAGGCCTCCCGGCGGCTTGAAGCAGGCGTCGCCGCGCTGCGGGAACCGGCGGGATCCCTCGTGATCGCAGCGTCGCAGACGATCGCCGAACTCCTGCTGCCCGGATGGCTGCTCACCCACCGTGCTGCCACGCCGGATGCGTCGGTGCGTTTGATCGCGGGGAACTCCGCCGACGTGACCGACCTCGTCCGTTCCGGCGCTGCCGACGTCGGGTTCACGGAGACTCCTGCTGCGCCGATTGGCCTCTCATCGTTGGTGGTCGATGAGGACGAACTCGTGGTCGTCGTCGCCCCGCACCATCCTTGGGCAAGCGCTTCGGCCATCACCTCGGATGACCTCGCGGAGACACCCCTGCTGCTCCGTGAGGAAGGGTCCGGCACCCGCTCCACGGTCGAAGCGTGGCTCGACGACGCGGGTCTGACCCTGGTCCCGCCGGCTGCAGTGCTGGAAACGACTGGCATCATCCGCGCCAACGCTCGAGCGGGCATCGCGCCCGCGGTGATGAGTCTCCGCACCGTCGACACTGACCTCGAAGACGGTGCCCTCGTCCGGGCGCTACTGCTCGGCCCGCCACTGATCCGGCCGCTGCGAGCGATCTGGTCAGGCCGCCCGGGGCCCGCTGTGACGGCGTTCCTGGACACTGCTCGCAGCTCGAGTACCGGTGGTCAGATCAGTCCGTAGGGCAGCTCCGGGTGCTGCTCGGCGATCTCGGTGAGCCGGTTGTACTTCGCGACGCGTTCCCCGCGGCCGGGTGCGCCGGACTTGATCTGCCCGGTGCCGGTCCCGACAACGAGGTCCGCGATGAACGTGTCCGTGGTCTCCCCAGAACGGTGGGAGACCATGCTGGCCATCCCGATGCTCTTGGCGGTGGCGATCGCGCCGAGGGTCTGGGAGACGGTCCCGATCTGGTTCGGCTTGATCAGTGCCGCGTTCGTCAGCTGCTGCTCGCCGCCGTCGCGGATCCGCTGTGGGTCGGTGACGTAGAGGTCGTCGCCGACGATCTGGATCCGGTCGCCGAGCGCCGCTTGCATGCGGCGGAACCCCTCATGGTCGTCTTCCGCGAACGCGTCTTCGATGCTCCGGATCGGATACGTGTCGATGAGGTGCCGGTAGTAGTCGACCAGCCCGTCCCGGTCGAGGCTGTCGTTGAGCACCCGGTAGGAGCCGTCGCCCTGGGAGAACTCGTTCGCGGCCGGATCGAGCGCGATCGCCACCTGATCGACGCCCGGCTCGTAGCCGGCGGTACGGATCGCGTCGACGAGCAGGTCGAGCGCTTCCTCGGGCGCAGCGATCGACGGTGCGAAACCGCCCTCGTCGCCGAGGCCGAGGCTGCCGAACCGGTCCCGAACCAGCGCCGCGAGAGCGTGGTACACGTCTGCGCCGATTCGGACGGCGTCTGCCATCGAGCCTGCGTTGACGGGAGCGATCATGAACTCCTGGAAGTCCAGCTCGTTCGCTGCGTGCGCGCCGCCGTTGAGGACGTTGAAGTGCGGGACCGGCATCCGCGGCGTCGAGCCGGTGATCTCAGCGATCCACTGCCAGAGCGGGAGGTCCGCGGCATGGGCGAGGGCCCTGGATGCGGCGATCGAGGTGGCGACAACGCTGTTCGCGCCGAGCCGGCGGTACCCGGTGGTGCCGTCGAGTTCGGCAAGGGCGGCGTCGATCTGCCCGATCGCCGACCACGACCGGCCGGTGAGGAGCCCTGAGATGTCGGTGTCGATCAGGTGGAGCGCCTGGGTGACGTCGCGGCCGCCGAACGCGGAACCGCCGTCGCGGAGCTCGACGGCTTCGTGGGCGCCGGTGGATGCGCCCGCGGGGGCGTCCCCGGTGACGGTGCGGCCGTCGTCGAGCTCGAGGGACACGCGGACGGTCGGGTAGCCGCGGGAGTCGAGGATGCGGGCGCCGTGGACGGCGTCGATGGTGACGGGGTGGTCGTGGTGGGTGACGTACTCACCCTGATGGGCTCCGTGGTGGTGGATGCCGCTGATGTAGTCGTTCATGGTGACGCTCCTTCGGTTCGGTTCGGGTCATGCGTCGAGCTGGTCTGTGGTTGGAAGGGGAAGCCGCGGGGAGGCGGAGGGACGACCTGCTGGCGATCACTCAGCGCCAGTGCCTCCCCGCGGCAGTCTGTGGACCCGTGGGTCACGGGTGTCGGGTGTGGGCGTTCTGTGCGGTGCGGATGACGGCTTCGGCAGCAGCACGGTCGGCCCACCCGTTGGTGGTGACGTGCTTGCCGTGCTCGATCTCCTTGTAGTGGGCGAAGAAGTGCTCGATCTCCGCCAGCGTGTGTTCCGGCACATCGGTGATGTCCCGCAGCTGCGCGAAGCGGTCGTCGCCAGCGGGAACGGTGAGGATCTTGTCGTCGCCGCCGTTCTCGTCGACCATGCGCAGCATCCCGACCGGCCGGACCGTGATGACGACGCCGGGGAACGTGGGACGGGGCAGGAGCACCAGGGCGTCGAGGGGGTCGCCGTCATCGCCGAGGGTGTTGTCGATGGAGCCGTAGTCCTGGGGGAACACCATGCTGGTGAACACCGCCCGGTCGAGCCGGATCCGGCCGGTGGTGTGGTCGACCTCGTACTTGTTGCCGCTGCCGCGGGGAATCTCGATCGTGACGTCGAACAGCATGGGTACCTCCGGTGCTGGAGCGGGTGGGTGGTCAGTGAGTGGGGTGGTCACAGGGTGCCGCCGAGGAGGATGCCGGCGGTCGCGGCGGCGACGGAGACGACGAGCATTCCGAGACCGTTGATCGCGGCGGCGGTGATCCGTCCGCTGCGGGCGAGGCGGACGGTTTCGAAGCTGGCGGTGCTGAACGTGGTGTAGCCGCCCATCACCCCGGTGCCGAGGACCGCGACCGGCACCGCGCCGAGGTGCGTGGCGGCGCCGACGATGATCCCCAGCAGCAGCGACCCGGTGATGTTGATCGTCAGCGTGCCGACGGGGAGCCGGAACTCCCGGCCGGTGTTGATCAGCCCGTCGAGGAGGAACCGACCGGCAGCGCCGGCACCGCCACCGAGGGCGACGACGACGATGAGGGCGGCGTTCATGCTTCCTCCGTTCGGGGACGGAACCAGCCGGCGACGACGAGACCGCAGGCGGTCGCGATCGCGCCGGATAGGACAGTGAGGAGCGCGTAGCCGGTGCCAGCGAGGCCGTGGCCGTCGAGGAACAGGGCGGCGGTGGACTCGGCGAGGGTGCTGTAGGTGGTGAACCCGCCGAGGACCCCTGTCCCGAGGAGCAGCCGCAGCACCCTCCGGCGACCGGCATCGGGCCCACGGTGCGCGAGCGCTTCCAACAGCACACCGAGGGCCAGCGCCCCGGTGATGTTGATCCAGAAGATCGACCAACTCACCCCGCCATCGGCAGGGAGCACGCTACTGATGACGTCGCGGAGGGCAGTACCGCCGGCCCCACCGACGGCGACGAGGCCGACGTACCGCCACCGCAGATGCACCGGCCGCATGGTCGTTGCCGGGTCGGAGACGTCGACGTCCGGGTCGGGAGGGAGCTGGTCGTCGGGCATCGGGGTGTCCGTTCGGGTGGTCATGTTCCGCCTTCTGCCGCGACCAGCGCCGCGGCGTGCTGTGCTGCTACCGGATCCAGGAACGCCCCACCCCGCGGGACGAGAGCACCCGTCGGGGCGAGGTGGTACTGCACGGGTTGCCCGGTCGGCAGGTTGAGCTGCTCGAGCTCCGGGTCGGTGAGGTCGTCGATGCATGCGCAGAGTGCGCGGAGCGAGTTCCCGTGCGCGACGACGAGGACGCTCCGCCCTGACCGCACCATCGGCAGGAGCCGGTCGTGCAAGACGGGGCGGACCCGCTTGATGACGTCCGAGAGTGCCTCGGTGCGTCGGAGGGCGCCGTCGGGCAGGCCGCGCAGCGCGGAGCTCGACCGCAGTTCCTCCCACAGGTGCAGCGACATCGGTGGCGGTGTGCCGGTACGGGACCTGCGGAGCCGCACGTACTCGTCGTCACCGAGCATCCGACGGGCGTCGGTCTTCGTCATCCCGGTCAGGGCACCGTAGTTGCGTTCGTTGAGCTGCCACACCGCTTCCGTGGGCAGCTGTGTCCCGAGGGCGTCGCAGACCAGTTCGGCGGTGCGGACGGCACGGCGCAATGTGGAGGTGACCACGACGTCCGGCGTGATGTGGTTCGACCGGAGGAGCTGTCCGGCTGCGGATGCTTGCCGTTCGCCGCGGTGCGTGAGCGGGACGTCGAGGAGCCCGGTGAAGGTGCCGGCTTCGTTCGCGGTGCTCTCCCCATGCCGCAGGAGCGTCAGCATGCCCGTCACGGGGCTTCCGACGGGAGGAGGACGGTGGCGCCGACCGGGTCGTGCGGGACGACCAGTATCGGCCGGTGCTGCTGATGCGTCAGGTGCGCGGCGACGGACCCGGTGAGCAGTTCCGCTATCCGGCGTCGGCCAGCCTGGGATCCGACGACGATCATCACCGCGTCACGTTCCTCAGCCACCGCAGCGAGTGCGTGACTCGGGTCCCCGACGCGGGAGACGAAGTCCACGTCGACCGATCGCGCCGCAGCAAGATCTCTGATGACCCGCATGTCTTCGTCGGGGAGCTGCTGCGGGTCGCTGTCCGCCGTGTCCGGGTCGATCGGTTCGATGATCTCCGACCCGTCCGCACGCACCCCCGCTGACAGCAGCGCCGGATCGACGACCACACACACCAGGCGGGCGCTGAAGCGTTCAGCGACGGCAGCCGCGACACCGACGACGTCGTGCCCCTGCCCGGACTGCACACCGACCACGACAACACCGGCAGTGTTCGACTCGACCATGACATCTCCCTACCTCAGGCGCACAGAAGCGCAACCAGCTGAGATAGGGACTGTTGTCGACGAGTGTCGAGGTTGGGTCCGGCAAGCCCCACTGCCGGGTCCGAAGACACCACCAGTATGCACCCACCACCCCATGCCCGCACCGACGATCTTCCGCACCTCGAGAACCGGTCCGCTTCGTGACGCGGGACGACAGGGAGAGAAGCTTGAAGGACGACACAGAGCGAAGCTGTTCACACGCCAGGCCGATTCTTCTGCCTGAATGCGGGTGACCCACCCAGCGGGCACCCATGCCTGCAACCGTTCGGTGCTGGGCGCCTCCTCCCAGGCGATCAGCACATGGGTGCTCGACCAGCGGGCAGCCATCGCATCGACCCGTCCCCGGTCGGGGAGCATGACCCGCACGTAGGGGGCGTCCTGGTAGAGCGCGGAGTGGACCTCCTCGGGGCTGCGGAAGGCCGGCGGCTCGTAGACCGGGATCACGACGCCGCGCGCGGTCCGCGGGCGGCGTCGTGGCGAGCCTTGCGGGCCGCGCGCATGCTGGCCTTCTGGGCCGGCTGCTCGTAGAGGACGAAGGCGGCCTCCCAGAGCAGCTCGGCGACGTCGGCGATCTCCTCGGGGGCGTACTGCACGCCGGCATGGATGCTGTCGTTGCCCACGACGCGGGACTCATGCAGGTCCTCCAGCACCTCGGCGTCCAGCCGCGGGGTCAGGCTGTTGATCTTGGCCTTGAGGTCCCGGCCGGTGCCGCCCTGGTCCTTGACCATCTCCTCGGTGGCCGCGCGGTAGAGGACGCCGGCGGCGCGCAGTGCCCCGGCGTCCTCGCAGATGCTGGCCTCCTCGTAGATCGAGGCGACGCCCGCTGGGGCGGCCTCGGGAAGCTGCCGCGGGGGCTTGGCCGGCACGATCATCGTCCGGGACGTCCGTTCCTCAGCGGTCATCGTCCGGTCGTCGGCCTCACGCTCCCTCGAGTGCTCGAGGAGGACGATGGTGCGATCGCAGAACTGGCAGCTGTAGACAAGGACCAAGTCCCTGGCCTGGCGCATCCTCTCGAGGTACCCGGTCGCACCCCCCTGAGCCGGGTCTGGCACGGGCTGGCGCGCGTAGTACGGATCCCAGGTCGGGCTCACCTGCGCCTGGCCGACGAGGTGGGCTGCCACGTGGTGTCCGCAGTGGGGGCAGAGGCCGGTGCCGTCGGTGAAGTCCTCGCTCATGCCGGTCAGTCTAGGGGCGGGCTCCGCGCGGCTGGGCCTGCTCACGCTGGGCCACACGCGCGCTGTGCAGCGCTCCGGGGCGGGGGGAGGTCTCGTGCTTGAAGGCCAGGTAGTCGACGACGTCAGGCTCGCACCAGAGCCGTCCGCGGGTGACCGGCTCGGGGAACTGGCGGTCGCGCTGGCGCAGGGAGCGGGCCGAGCGCTCGGCCACGCCCAGCAGCTCGTTGACCCGCGGCTCGGCGATCAGGCCGATCACCCGCGGGTCCAGGCCCGCCTCGTGCAGCTCGGTGGCCGCACTGGCCGCGCGGTGGCGCACGGCGGTGGTGGCCGCCTCGTAGGAGTTGGCCCCGGCCGCGCGGGCGAGGATGTCCAGCAGTGCCGCGGGGGGCCGGTAGGGGCCCTGGTGGGCGTGGGGGTCCAGGGCCTCGTCCCACCGGCGTGCCGGCGGGGCCGGCTTCTCGTGCTGATTCATCCCCATCGGGTGCGTCCTCCTCGTCGTCCCCACCGGCGGGCGCCGGCCTCATCCTGGGCCACGCGTTCCTCCTTGGAGCGCACGGCGTTGAAGCTGGTCACGGACAGTCCCACCAGCTGGCCCTGCGTGACGGCGTCGCGGGCGTAGCGGTCGCCCATCTGGGAGGCGATCCAGCCGCCCATGTCCCCGCCGTTGCGGTCGCGCACGTCGGAGACGACGTCGGCGGCCAGGTAGCCGCCCTTGGAGCCGACGTCGAAGGTGCGGGTGCGGCCGCCGCCGATGTCCACGGTGGCGCGGATGTGCACGCGCTTGTCCTGGTGACGGGCGCCGCGGGCGACGTTGACGATCGACATGCGGGCCGCGTGCAGGCCGGCCCCGCGCTCGGGCGATCCGACGGTCTTGGGCAGCTGGATCCGCACGATCCGGTTGCCGTCGGGCAGGTGGGTGGTCGTGGTGGAGTGGCGGGTCAGGGAGGGCCCGCGCCGGGTGTCCCTGGGGACCACGGTGGGCTTCTTGGCTCCGCGCTTGGCGCGCACGGGCACGATCTTGCCGGCCGCGTTGCGCCGGCGCCGGGGCGCCTTAGAGACGGCGCCGGTCTCGTGCAGCTCGGTCAGCGCGTCCCGGTAGGACTCGCCCGAGGTCTCCCCGCGGGCGATCTTCTGCATCATGCGCGGGGAGCGGTTCATGGCCGCGCCGAGTTCGGCCCAGGTGAGTCCGTAGGCCGAGCGCACCCGGGTGACGAGCTCGGCGGGGCTCAGCTGTGCCGGGTCACTCACCGTCGGCCTCCTGCTCGTCGTCGCCGGGCAGGTAGTCCGTCCCGTCGACGGGGGCGGCCTGCATCTCGTATTCGGAGTAGGCGGCGTCCACGCCCAGGCGCGCGGCCTTGGCGCGCAGCCTGTTGCGGGCGGTCTCGTCGGCGGGAATCTTCAGCGGTCCGGGGACGTAGCCCTGGAGGCGCATGCGTCCCACCCGGCCGTCATCACCGCCGCCACGCTCCTCGGTCAGGGACCAGGAGGGGACCTCGGTGGTGTAGATCGCGTCGCCGCGCACGCCCAGCAGGGTGTGGGCCGGCACGTGCAGGGCCCCGCCCTGGAAGCCATCGGCCATGGGTCCGGAGAGCATGCGCGCCCGGGCCCGGCCCCAGACCTGCACGGCGAACTCGGGGTGGTAGTAGCGCTGAGCCTGGCCGTCGAAGCGCGGCTTGGTGGTCCAGATGAAGGCCTTGCCGTGCTGCTTGACGTCGGGGGCGTTGGCCGGGACCTCCTTGGGGTCGAAGGTGATGTGGGTCTGCACGCGCCCGCGGGCCGCGAAGTTGCCGATCGTGTTGATCAGGATCGAGCGCAGTGCCGCGGAGACGGCGGTCTTGATGACCTCGTCCATCAGCGGGTCGCCGGCGACGGCGGCGCGAGCCTTGACCAGGTTGTCCTTCCAGGTGTCCAGCGGGCGTGCGCGCACGCGCCGGTCGCGGTCGCGGGCGCCGGGGACATCGGTGGTGAACGCGACGGACTCGATGGGGTCCAGCTGCCAGCCGTGGCGGGCGGCGACGAAGAACTCGGCGGCGTCGATCCAGGCGCTCCCGGTGGCGCCGGGGCGGTTGGGCCAGTACCAGCCCTCGGAGGCCTTCTCGTGCTGGACGCCGATCAGGCCGATGTGGTCCCAGGTGTCGGGGACCTTGAACTGCACGTGCACGCGAGCGCGGGCGTAGGGGTTCTCCCGGAGCATGTCCGCGGTGTCGTCGCGGCGCAGCCGGTACCCGGGGCCGATGCCCAGCTCACTGCACATGGCTCCGTACATGAAGCGGCCGTCGACGTAGGCGAAGCCGTCGATTTTGGGGGTCTTCACCGGGTCGTGCAGGGGGATGCAGTCCGGGTGAGTGTCCGAGGAGGATCCGGCCACAAGGTGCTCGACGTGGTGCTGGCCGGAGGTGCGGTGCAGCTCCTCGGCGATGTCCTCGGTCAGCGGGTACGGCTCGAGGTTCTTCGGCAGGGTCAGGGCCCAGAGGTTGGCGCCGGTGGCGGTGGGGCTGTCCATGAGCTTGGCTCCGCGGAAGTGCGCACCGATGATGCCTTCGGTGGCCTGCCAGGCCAGGCGGGCCTGCTCCGGGCTCAGCGGGGCGTCGCCGAACCACCCGGAGACGAACTGCACCAGCATGCGCTTGCCGGTCTGGCGGTGCTCGAAACGGCCGGTGGCCGGGGAGCCGAGGTTGTGTCCTCCGTCGATCCAGCCGGGAGTCTGCACCAGCAGCCAGTGGCGCTTGCCCGGCGCGGCCACCGGGGTCTTGCCCGTGAAGAAGATCCGGTCCACACCGACGGCGGCCGCAGTGTCGAGCATGTCGGTGAGGTTCGGGTTCTTCCGACGCGGGCCGATCTTCGGCGGCACCGCCTGCCCGTTGTCCAACACGCCCCGGCCCGTGGTGTAGTCCGCCCACAGGTTCTTGCGGGCGGCGAGGTTGCGGTAGGCCACAGGGCGGAACGTGGTGGGGGTGTTGTCGCGCAGGCCAGCGCGCCCTCCGGGACGCTCGCGGTTGGAGTAGGCCATGGGGACCTCCGGTCGATCTGACAGTTAGGACAACCCTACATTGCGCTAAACCTCCTCGGTAGGGAGCAGGTCCAGCGCGTCGAGCTGGCCGGGCAGCACCGCGGGCGGGGACGTGTCGTGGAGATCGTCGGTGCCGGCCTCCGGGGTCGGCTGGCCGGCGCGGGCCAGCAGGGCGAGCTCGGCGGCCAGGGTGTGGGCACCGCCGTGGCGGCTGCGGTGGCGGGCCAGGCGGCGACGGTCACCTGGCATGGGCCATCTCCGTCTCCAGGGAGCTGCGCCAGAGCGAGGTGTGCACCACGGTGGAGCCGGCGGCCATGGTCTGGCCCAGGTGGTGGGCGATGCCGCGGCAGGAGACGGACAGGTGGATGCCGACGGAGCGGCCCAGGCGGTGGATGCCCAGCAGGAGGTTCTCGGCGACGTCGGCCTCGTGCTCCCCGGCCGGGGCGAGGTCGGCCCAGCGCTGGCGCAGATGGGCGTAGCCGTCCAGGACGAGAACGATGGGCTGGAAGGGCTCGGGGCGCTCCTTGGCGAGGGAGGCGACCTCCACCAGGTGGTAGCGCTCGCGCATCAGCTCGCTGGCGGCACGGATGCGCTCGAGCTGGTCGCTGACGTCGGCGGTGACCACCTGCGCATACCGATGGTCCTCGACCTTGTCCAGCTCCCCGGGCAGGCCCAGGCCCCAGGCCTGCCAGCCCACGGAGACCGCGGTCTCCATGATCCCGCGCTGGATCACGCTCTTGCCGCTGTCGCGGTCGCCGATGATCAGCAGGTGACCCTGGCGGGGGTCCCAGAGCACGTGCTCTCCGGCCTCGGCGGGGCCCACGTCGATCGTGGCCTGCACGTCGGCGGCCGGCGCGGCCTCCGGGGCCGGGGAGGCGTAGCGGTCGGGGAGGTAGCCGTACCAGTGCTCCCCGGTGGCCTCGTCCACGGTGACCGGCGCGCTGGAGTAGCCCATCTTGCGCAGCTTCTCGACGGCCGCGGGGTCCTGGGAGACGTCGACGAGGGTGTGCGGGATCTTGTGGGCGCGCAGGTGGGCCTTCACGGTCATGCAGGGGCCACAGCCGGGGCTGGTGTAGATCGTGTACATGGGTGCTCCTCGGTCAGGGAGATGGTCGGGGCCATGGCCGGCCCTCACTTCCCATAAGGCCGGCATCCGGCGCTGATGTCCCTCCCCGTTCCGGGGTCAGATTTCATGCGCCGGGTGCAGCAGCAACGCGTCGGCGGGGATCGTCGAGGTGTGCTCGAGGTGCCCAACCTTGAGGCCGGCGGCCAGCAGGGCCTGGACCGCGGGATGGTCCTCGGCCAGGTCCTGGAGGAGGACCAGGGGGACGTGTCGCGGAGATGCGGGCGGCGCCGCTTCCTCGGCCGGCGCGGCCGGCAGCGGCGGCTCCGTCGCACCATCCGCAGTGAGGGTGCCTTCTGGCTCGGCTTCTGGCGTGGGTTGTGGTGTGGAGTTCAGGCCGGCCTTCCGTTGCAGGCGGGCGAGGTCGGCGTGGCGGTCCGGGGGCAGCTTGGCGGTCTCGAGCAGCTCGAGGGCGCTGGTGAGTCCGGTGTGGTCGCCGCTGGCGAGCCAGGTGGCCACGATCAGGCCCACGCGGCCGGCCTTGCCGGAGTCGTGGCCGGGGTCGCCGGGAACGGGGTGGGCCGCGGTGAGGTCGTCGAGCTGGGCGTGCTTGAGCCCGGCGGTGAGCAGGCCGGTCAGTGCACGGCGGTCGCGGGCGGAGAAGGTGCGGGGCACCTGGTCAGGATGCCAGGTAGCCCAGGACGGCGAGCAAGGCGAGCACGTGCCCGGCGACGAGGTACGGGGCCATGGGCACGCGGGTCTTGCGCTGGCCGCGCAGCAGGGCCGGGACCGCGCCGAACAGGGCGGCGAGCACGTAGCTGGCCAGGATGGCCAGCACCCAGGCACCGGGGCCGTGGGCGCCGATGGCCAGGGCGGCCACGGTGACGAGCTTGACGTCGCCCATGCCGGTGCCGCCGATCAGGTGCATCACCATCAGCACGACGGCGGCGATCACGGTGACCACCAGCCCCTGGAGGGCCCAGGCGCCGTAGCCGGTGACCAGCAGGCCCACCGCGGCGCCGAGGTTGATGGTGCCCAGGGCGGCCACGGCCCAGTTCGGGATGAGCCGGTGGGCCCGGTCCACGCGCGCCATGTAGGTGCCCAGGCAGGCCAGGGCGATCAGGGCGAGCGCGGCGTGGACCATGAGCACGGGCAGCCCGGCGACCGCGGCGCCGGTGATGCCCAGCAGGGCAGCCAGGGCCGCGCCGGGGCCGATCAGGGTGCGCACCGTCCGCGGCGGCACCGTGTAGGGCGCCGGCGCGGGGTCGGTGGCCGCGGGGGACGTGTCGTGGAGATCAGGCGACACGGTAGCCATGGGCCCGCAGCTCCTCGATCAGGGCGGTGGTCTCCACCTCGGGCTCGAGGTCCTCCTCGAAGGACTCCAGGTAGGAGTAGAGCTTCTCGATCAGGCGGGTGACCTCGGTGTGGTTGCCGGCGGCGGCCTCGGTGACCAGAGCGTCGCGCCAGGCGGCCTCGTTGGCGGGGTCGATCGCGCGGCCGACGCGGGCGGCCAGCTGGGCGTGCTCGCGGTGGCCGGCGGCCAGGGAGCGGGCCACGAGCTCGTGGGCGGCGTCGCAAATGGTCTGGACCATCTCCTGGACCAGGGTCTCGGTCCAGGCGACGTTGGAGGCCTTGGCGTGCTCGAAGGGCACTCCCCTCACCAGACGCATGGCGGCGACCAGGGCGGGGGTGGAGGCCTTCACGGGGTCATCGCCGATCAGGGACTGCACGACCTGCCAGTCGGTGAGCACGTCCTCGTGGACGCGGTAGCCCTCGCTGCCCACGGCGGGCAGGTAGGGGGTGCCGTCCGCGGCCTGGCCGAGCAGGCGGCGGGTCTGGCCGGTGAGCTTGTTGCGGTTGCTGGAGGCGGACTTGCCGTCGGAGCGCTGGGTGGGCCAGAACGCGGCGTGGACGGCCTCGGCGCTCGCGCCGGGGTGCAGGGCCAGGTAGGCGGCCAGGGCGACGCAGCGGGCGGTCTGGGTCGCCGAGACCTCGCCGGTGGCTGCGGTGACGGGGGCCTGGCCCTGGGCGCCGACGAGCTTGAGCTCGCCGAGCATCAGGATCATCGGGGCCTGGGTGGTGGCCTGCTCCAGCAGGTGTGCGGCGTCCAGGTCGATCTGCTTCTGCGGGTCGGTCGAGGCCAGCTGCTCGGGGGCGGCGTCCTTCTCGTCCTCGTCCTCCGCGGGGGACGTGTCGTGGAGATCGGTGGCCGCCTCCTGCCGCGCCGGCTCGGCGGTCGCGGCCGGCTCGGGCTCGGGCTCGGACTCGGGCTCGGGCTCGGACTCGGGCTCGGGCTCGGGCTCGGGCTCGGGCTCGGGCTCGGGCTCGGGGGCAGTCTCGGCGGGTCCCGCGGTCTCGGTGACTGCGACGACGGCCGGGGTCTGGTCCTGGGGCTCGGGGGTGATGTCCTCGGGCTCGGTCGGCACGGCGGCCGCCGCGGCCTGGTCCTGGCTCTCCTCGTCCTCGTCCTCGTCCTCGTCCATGGTGTCGTGCGGGGCGGGCGCAGGGGTCGGGGTGTGGCGGGCGGCCTGGGCGGCGAGCACGTCCTCCTCGTTCTCCTCGGCCGGATCGGTCTCGTCCTCGGCGGTCTCAGCGGCGGGGACCGCGGGCTCGGGGGTCAGGGGCAGGTCCTGGGTGTTCTCCTCCTCGTGGAGCATCTCCTCGAGATCGGCCACCGCGCTGAGGTGGAGGCGCTCGTCCAGGACGGTGTTGATGTCGATCGTGGTGGTCGTCCCACGGCCGGTGGAGCGGGGGTTCTCCAGGGCGGTGGCCAGCAGCTCCTTGATCCGCTCGCCCTCCTCGGGGGTGATCTTCTGCGGGCGCAGGTGCTGATTGACCGGGAGCAGGTCGGCGTGGTCCTCGTCCTCGAGGTTCAGGATCCAGTCGGAGGCCAGGGGGTTGGCGGTGGTGACCGCAGCGATGCCCAGCCGCGGGATGGCGCCGGCCAGGTCGGTGAGGCGACGTGCCTGGGCGGGGGTGGGCTCCAGGCCCAGCAGGACGATCTCGGGGCCGAAGGCCTCTTCCTGGTTGGCGGCGCGGGCCTGGTCGAGGGTGGCGGCGTCCTGCTCGTCGAGGGCGCGGCGGATGTCCTTGGCCTTGCCGTCGAGCTGGCCGATCAGCTGGTCCAGGTCGTCGATCTGGCGGACGCGGCCGTCGCTGACGACCTTGGCCAGGCCGTCGGCGACTCCGACGAGCGTGATGGTGACGTTCTCGGACCAGCTGGAGGTGGCCAGCTCCACGGCCATGGCGTCGAGGACCTGGGTGGTCAGCTGGGGGTCGCCGTCGATGCCGAGGGTGCCCAGGCGCTCGAGGTCGAGCAGGACCTGGGAGCGAGTGTCGTCCTGGCCGACGGTGACCAGCGAGGGGTAGGGGGCGGCGGGCAGGTCGGGGTCGATGTCGATGGAGCCGGAGGCCAGCGTCCAGACGACGCCGTCGTCGGTCTCGGCCACGAAGGGCTCGGGCAGCTGCGCGGGGGCCATGAGGTAGAGGGCGATCTGCTCGGGCGAGACGCGCACGAGGAACAGCTCGGGCAGGTCCTGGCCGTTCTCGTGGGCCCAGCGGGCCAGCCAGCGCTGGACGACGTCGAGCTCCTCGGCCTGCTCGGGCTCGGCGACCACGCGCAGCTGGGTCTCCAGCTGCGCGGTCTGCTCCTCGGGCATGGGGACGGACTGGCCGGGCTGGCGGCGGCGGCGCTGGAGCTGGCGGCGCAGGCCGACGATGCCCAGCAGTCCGGCCGCGGCGAAGGCGCCGATGCCGCCGATGGTGGCCCATGCGGGGACCTCCTCCGGGGCAGCCTGCTCCTGGTGGGAGGACAGATCGGCGGGGGCCGGCGCGGTCTGCGTGAACGCGCCGCCGGGGACGGCGGAGGGGCCCTCCTGCTCGGCGGGGGCCGTGGAGGGTGCCGCAGACACGGCCTCGCCGGGCAGCGGGTGCTGGGCGTCCTGGGCCGGTGTGGAGTCCGAGGCGGCGCTCGGGGCGGCGGCCGCCTCGGGGGCCGCCGTGGCCGAGTCGTCGGCAGGGGCGGAGGGTTCGGCCGACGCCGATGCGGAGGGCGCCGCCGGGGCGGGGGCCGGCTGGGCGTCCGTGTCGGTCTGCGCCGGGGCGGGGGCCTGCTGGGAGGGGGCCGGTGTCGCGGAAGTGGAGCCGGCGCCGGTGGGGCCGTCGGGCAGCTCCACGGTCCAGCCGGTCATGATGAGGTCGGGATCGGTGAGGGTCTGGCCGTCGGCCTGGGGCGTGGAGCGCATCTGCTCGGCGAGCTCGCCCCACCGGCTGCCCTGGCCCAGCTCGTCCCGGGCGATGCCCCAGAGCGTGTCTCCCTCCTGCACGGTGTAGGTCCGCTCCCCCGCGGCGGCCGGGGTGTCCTGGGTGGTCTGGCCCTCCTGGGCCATGGCGACGGCGGCGGGAGCGGAGGCGGTGTCCTGCGGGGTCAGGGCGAAGGCGGGGCTGCCACCGCCGAGGGCGAGCACGGCGGCGATCAGCGCGCCGGCCAGGGCCTGCTGCGGGCGCAGCGCTCCGCCCAGGTTGGGGGTCTCGACGCGGCGGATGAGGCTGATCACCTCGACCACGAGCGAGTAGACGAAGGAGGCCCAGAAGCCCCACGCGATCAGGGGCAGCACGGTGCCCATCAGGAACGTGCCGCCGAAGTCGATGCCGGTCAGGGCCTGCTGGAGCTCGGCGGTGCTGGGGATGGGGTTGCCGGCCAGCAGGATCAGGGCGGCGGGGATGCCGACCACCAGGGCGGTCAGGGCCAGCAGGGCCGCAAGGCCTTTGAGGGTGCGCATGGGGCGTGTCTCCGCTCGCGTGGGTAGAGGTCTTCACGGGGTAGAAGGCTGGGGCGGTCCCCCGATGTCCCTTCTAAGTTGATCTGAGGTCAGTTTAGGCGGTGAGGTGGGCCGCCTCAAGGCTGTCACGCTCCGCGCCACCTTGCCGGAACAGCATCCGCATGGCCGCCAGGGCCGCGGTTCGAGCCGGAGACTCCACTCCCGCGGCCGCCGCGCGCGCTCGCGCATCCGCCTGGCGATCCCGGTGCATCGCCTCGCGCGCCGCCTCCGCCCGCTCACGAGCCCGGGCAGAGGCTGAGGCGAGCACGAGCCCGCCGGCGTCCTTCCAGTGCTCCAGGCGCCACCGCAGGTAGCCGCGAGCTCGAGCGGTGTCCTGGCCGGCGTCCAGGCTGTGGAGCCGGTGCGCGCCCTGGGGGGTGTGGTCCAGGGCGTGGAGCAGGTCGGCCGGGGTCCAGCCGGCCTCGAGGAAGGGACGGATCAGCGAGCGGACGTCCCGGGCCGAGAGCACGCGCAGACCCAGAGCGCGATCCTGGACGGTGCGGGCGGCGGCCAGCTGCTGACGACGGGTGGCCACAGCGCGGTTGCAGGGCCAGAGCTCGACGAGTCCGCGGTCGCGCGCGTGCGTGGTTCCTCTACGAGTTCTAGTAAGTGAATCCTCTAGCGAGGAAGGGTGCCAGTTTTTCTCCACAGCCCCACGGATCCGACGCTGACCTGCACGCTCCCGTGCTTCGGCCGCGGCGTCGGCACGGTGCCTGGCGAGGATCTTCTCCACGTCCAGGTGGGCAGTGCAGCACAGCACGTAGACCGCCGCCTCGTTGATCCGCTTGCCACGCTCGTCCGGGGTCGCGTAGGCGGCAGAGCGTCCGGCGGCGACGCGTCCGATCACCCCGTGTCGCATCAGCCAGGCGATGGCCGCGGTCACCGTCGAGGCGCTCCGGCCGATCATCTTCGCCAGGCGCTTGTGCCCGGGACGGGAGATCATCTTCGACCAGTCCGCGCAGGCCACCAGCGCACCCACTAGGGACTCCATCAGCCGCCGACGGGTCCGGGAGAGGTCCTGCCAGGCAGGCAGTGCCCGCAGGGCGGGAACGGCGTCGCCCAGGTGCTCCAGACGCCGGGACCCGGCGGGCACCGCGGCCAAGATCACGTCGATGTCGCCCTCCCGGGCACGCGAGGGCCGGCGCCAGTTCTGACGGCACGGATTCGTGATCCGACCCCGCACGGGCCGGGTCGACTTCCGGCGATGACGCAGCAGTCGGGCGAGGGTGGACTCCCCCAGGCACGGCGCCGAGGACACGGCCGACGGGAGGGGGGACGTGTCGCGGAGAGGGATTTTGGGTAGACTTGGGCACGACAACAGCAACGTGCCTCCTTCCAGGGAGGGACAGAGCCGGATCCCTTGGCGGGGATCCACCCGAGATCGAGAGCTTCACTGGCGAGTGAGAAGCAGCTCTCGAACAACTGAAATCTTCAGACCGGCACCCTTGGCGGGGTGCTAGTCGCAAGAAGGCGGTTCCGTTGGCGCGGGGCCGCCTTCTTGCATGCTCAGGCGATCTTCACGTCGAAGGCCTCCTGTCCGTTCGACTCGGGGACCTCGTTGGCGTCGAGGTCGGCCAGGATCAGGGATGCGACGTAGTCGGTGACGGTCTCGCCCCGGTAGTCGACGCGGGCGTGCAGTTTCTGCTCGTAGGACCGGGGGAGCTTGGTGGTCACGCTGAAGCGGTCTCCCTTGGACGGGCGACCGCCAGTGCGCCTGGTGGGGCGAGGGTTCGACGGGGGCGTGCGCATGGTCACAGAGTATCCCAATCCGATTCGTCCGAGTCCGTGTCTGGAAACAACACGCCGGGGCAGACCAAAGGTCTGCCCCGGCGATTGCTCACGGCCGGACGTTCAGGGCGTGGAACTCCCCGATTCGCACGTCCTGCGACGAGCGCGTCACGGTCTCGATTACCCCGGACTGGTCCTGGGCCGTCCACTCCACAGACCACGCCGTGATCGCCGTGACCGTGTAGGTCGGGTTCGACATCTTCATGTACGTGTGCCCGCAGTCCGGGGACTCCTCCTTGCCGAAGCGGTCCTCATACGGCGTGCCCGGCCCGTCGCAGATCACCTGCGTACCGTCGCCCATATCCCAGGTAACGCGCACCGGCCGCGCCGTGGCCTGCACCGCAACCCCGTTCATGTCCTTGCTGACCGTGTACGGCCCCCACGCCCGCGGATTTTCCGTGTTCTCCACCCACATCCACGCGGGCAGGCCCACCGCTCCGGTGCCGTCCTCCTGCACGGAGTACGGCACCATGCCGATCTCGATCCCCTCGAGCTGCATCTGCGTCACGAGCTCACGTGCCGCCTGTTCCGCATCCGCCGCTCCTGCCGCGGACGGCCGCTCCCACCAGCGCTGGGGGTAGTTCCTGAAGACGTCGGTTGCGCTTTGCCACTCGGGCACGCATTCCTCCCACGCGCCGCGAGACGGGTCCTTGCCGTCAGGAGGCGGCGGCTGGTTCTCCATGAGGCGCCACATGCAGTTCTTGGCCGGGTCGACGTTCTGGTCGCACTCCCCACGTTCGTGCGTCCAGCCCGTCTGGCAGTAGTTCGACGTTGGTTCGCTCTCCCCGGGCCCCACGACGGGTTGCGTCAGATCGCCGCCACCAGGGCTTCCCGGCTTCTCCCCCCGCACCGTGCAAGCGCCGAATCGGCACTCGGCGTCGCCGGCGGCACTGGCTACGGGAGGGGCAACGACCGCCGCCATCATCATGGCCACCGCCGCCAGCAGAGCACTGCCCAGACAGGTGACTCCTCGCATCTGCATCAGCATGACTTCGGATTCCCCTTCTCGTCTCGCATCACGTCTCGAGTAGCAACCTTCCAGGAGCTGTCGTCGTCCTGCCAGGTCACGATGTATGTGGTCTGGTAGCGCAGCGCCGATCCAGAAGAGACAGGCTTGCCATTCTTGTCCTTCACGGAAACGGAGGTGTTGTCCTCACACACCAGCAGCTGGGCGTTGGAGTGAGGGACCTGCTTGCCCTCCACGTTGCTAGTCCCCCCGATGATCGCTTCCAGCAGTTCGACTCGAGACTTTCCCGTGTAAGTCTCACCGGATGACTCGATGGCCTTCAGCTGCTCGAGGTCCTGACTGAGGTAGGGGTCCCGAGCCGCGAGACCCAGCAGCTCCCCATCCACAGAGTTCTGCTTCAAGAAGTGGTCGTTGATGGCGTAGTACAACTGCAAAGCCTTGAAGCCGTGCTCCTTCGCCATCTCATCATTCGTCGGCCGGTCGGACGTCACCGCAGCGAACGTCGAAGCCTTGCTGCTAGAGCTTGCACTCCCAGCTGACGAAGATGCCTCGCTTGCGGACGACGGCACATCCTGGATCGGCTCCAGCGAGGACTGCGAGGCGCTCGCGGACGTGGAATCGCCGCTCGGCTGGCCGCCGCCGTTGCAGCCGGTGAGCGTGAGCGCCAGAGCCAGGACGGCTCCGGTGTATGCGGTGGTCTTGGTGACGCGGCTCATGGTGTCTCCTTGCGGTCAGCGGGTGTTCGAGTGGATCTGGGCGGTGCCCTGGCCGTGGCCGGTCAGGACGCCGGTGGGGATGAAGCGTGGGGTGTAGGGGACGTCGACGTCCACAGTGACCTTGGTGGGGGTGACGTTGACGGTGCCGGTGGCTCCGGCTTCGGCGATCATCCCCTGGGCGGCGCGCGCGGCGGCCGCTCTGTCCAGGGTGATGTCCTCGCCGCGGGCGGCTCCGGCCGTGGTGCCAGCGTTGGCGCCGGCGCGGGCGGCCTGGTGGGCGATGGTGACGGCCTCCTCGGAGGCGCGCACCTTGCCGTTCCAGTCGATGCCGATGCCGAAGCCGACGAGCACGATGATGGGGACGAGCATCAGGACCAGCAGGGAGGACTCTCCGTGCTCGCGGCCGAGCCAGGCGCGGAAGCGGGCGATCATGCTCAGCCCCTCTCTCGATAGGTGTCCACGGGGGACGTGGCGTCGGCGGTGATGGTCCAGGACCCGGGAGTGCCGGGGATGGCCAGGTCGGAGAGCGGCACCGCGCAGGTGATGGTGGCGGAGACGGACCCGGGGATGCCGGGGGCGTTGCGCAGGGCGGAGGTGTCCAGCGTGATGTTCTGGGAGCCGCACGTGAAGTCGGTCTGGTCCAGGGTCATGCGGGCGGACTGGCGCGCATTGGACTCGGCCTGGCCGGGGTTGCGGGCCAGGGTGGCCTCGCGGGCGGCGACGCCGGCCGCCGACTCGATGGAGGTCTGTGCTGCTCCGATGCGGCCGCCCATGACGGCGAGGGCGATGAGCAGCCCGATGGCCGGAGCCACGATGAGCAGCCCGACGCCGGACTCGCCGCGCTCATCACGCAGCCAGGCCAGGGACATGTCGCGGAGGTTCACTTGACCACCCTCTCGACGGGCCCGGTCACGGACCGGGAGACGGACGGGCTGATCCACTGCCCGGTGTAGGCCGGCGCGGTGCCGGTGACGGTGACGGTCATCCGCTCCCCGGTGGTGCTGATGTTCACGGAGGCGCCCTGGAGGGTGCCGGAGTGCTGGGAGATGACCTGCTGGGCGGCCGCCTGGCCCTCGGCGCTCGAGCCGCCCATGACTCGGGAAGTTGCGTAGGCCGCGTTGGCCGCGGACTGAGCCACGGTCGAGGCCTGGTAGTAGGCACCGGCCTGGGGGACGAGGAACACGAGCAGGAGGGCCACCGGCACGATCAGCAGCGAGGCGATGTTCGAGGAACCCGTCTCGTTGCGTGCATGGGCCTCGAGGTGCGCTCGAAGCGGTGCCGCGATGTTCATGGTGACCCCCCGCTCGTGGTGTTCCGTCCCTGGCTGGTCTAGTCAGCCCAGCTCGCCGACCTTGTTGGTGGCGAAGGTGTTGATGCCGGCCCAGACCAGGGCGGCCAGCACGACGGCGGCGAGCACGCCGAGGATGATCTCGATGGTCTCGGCGCCAGCCTCGTCCTCGTGCTTGTCCTGGATCCAGGTACGGAGGATCAGGTACTGCTGCATCAGCTTGTTCATGGTGAGTCCCCTCGTGTGGTGGAAATGGCCTCGGGACGGTCCCGATGCGGGTGGGTGGGTGGATGGGAGATCACGATCTCCGGGAGGAGCTCGCGCGTCTCACGCGCTCATCAGCGTCAGCATCAGAGGGGTGAGGACGATTAGCGTGAACATCAACGCGATGAACATGATGATGTTCTTCATGCGGCCGGAAGCCTCATTCTCACGGGCTGCCTCGGCGTTGAGCATCCGCACGCGCATGTTGCGACCCAACGCGCGCAAAGGCTCGTAGACGCTGGCCCCATTGTCTCCGCTCAGGCGCATGATGCGGGCGGCATCGGTGAGCTCGGGGACGTGGAGCTGCGTGGCCAGGGTCTCCAGGGCGGTCCAGGGCTGGACCTTGGTGAAGCGAGCCCGGACCAGTTCCTGACGGATCCGCTGGAAAGCCCAGGTGTCGCCGATGGCGGCTGCGTTTTCCAGAGCCACCGTGGGCTGGGCGTTGCGGCCGCGCTCAGAGGCCAGCAGCTCGACGAATACCGCGACCGCGCGTGCGAAGTCAGTGCGTGCCTTGGTCGCTCGCTTGCGGGCGGCCGAGTCAGGTGCCAGCCAGGCGACGGCGGCGACGAGCAGGCTGATCAGCAGGGACAGCCACAGCGGCAGGGAGTAGAGCACCTGTGCGGCCACGCTCAGGGCGAGGCAGACCACGAACACGAGTGTGGCGCCGTAGATCTTGGCCCAGGTGTGGCGGCTGCGGGTGGTGCCCAGGATGTCCAGGTCGGCGTCGGTGAGGCCGTTGACCAGGGCCGGCGGCAGCGTGCGCATCGTCCACTGCGAGGCCCGCTCCTGCCAAGAGAGCGCGCCGCCTCCGGAGGTGCTGGTCACGATGCCGTCGAAGGCCGCCGCGCGCAGGCGCGGACGCTGGGGCAGCAGGGGCCAGATCAGCGCGGTCGCGGCCAGGCCGAACAGCATGCCGGCGATGATGATCATCATCATGACGAGCTCCTAGCGGTCAGCAGGCGGACCTGCGGCGGCGGGGCTACCACGCGGGTCATCCAGATGATGAGCCCTGCGGTGACCAGAGCCAGGACGAGGTAGAGCGCCTGGCCCAGCGGGGTCTGGTAGGCGGCCATGGGCCCGCCCATTCCGGGGACCAGGCACAGGGAAATCACCACGATGGTGATCACGATGCGGGCCTCACGGCGGGCGCCGGCGCGGTCGGCGTAGATGGCCCGGCGCTTGGAGACCTCTTCCTCCACGGAGGTGGAGAGGTCGTCCAGGGCGTTCGCCAGGCCCTGGCCGCGCTGATTGGCGGCCAGGATCAGCTGCATGACGACCAGGTCGCCGGTCTGGTCTCCCCATTCCAGGCCCAGGCGCTTGAGGGCGTCTGCGGTAGGCCAGCCGGCCTTGATGCGGGCATTCATCGTGGCGATCTCGTCCCGGATCAGGTCGCCGGCGTTGGGCATGGAAGCGGCCAGTGCGGTCTCCAGGGAGGTTCCTGCGACGATCAGGCCGGAGAGCGAGCGCGTCCACATCTCCATCTGCGCCAGCTTCTCGATCTGGGCCGATCCCCCGCCGGAGCCGAAGGCCAAGCGCAGGAGGATGACGGCGCCGGGCAGGGCGACGAGGTAGACGAGCAGGCCGGTGAACAGCGCAATGAAGAAGCCCACGGCGGCGGCGATGCCCACCATGATCCACGTGTTGCGGTCCATGCGGCGGCCGAGTCCCTTGAGGGCGGTGAGCCAGCGCGGATCGGGTGCAGGGGCCTTGGGAGGGGCGGGCCAGAGCCAGTTCACGGCAGCCATGCCCAGGCCGAGGATGCCCAGGGCAAAGCTCAGAGGGAGCAGGAGCGAGCTCATCGGGCACCTCCGGCCAGGCGCAGCAGGTCGAAGCCGGTGCGCTCGAGATCGTTGCGCAGGCGGTTGTCCACGGGAGGGGCCACGGGCACGGCGTTCTCGTCGCCGGGACCCATGCGGAACAGGTCGGCCACCGAAATGCCCTTGTCGGTGTCGCCGGGCAGCACCTCGGAGATCGAGATGATCTTGCGCTTCACCGAGCCATCGGGCTGAGGCACCTTGCGCATCTGCACGACGACGTCGATGTGGTAGCCCAGCTGGCGAGCCATGTAGGTCTCGGAGAACTCGTTCATGCCCAGGCCGACCAGACGGCGCACGGCCTCCTCGCCGGAGTAGGCGTGGACGGTGCAGTAAGTTCCCGCGCCGGTCTGCATCGCGGAGATCATCGCGCCGATCTCCGAACCGCGGACCTCGCCGACCAGGATGCGTGCGGAGTTCAGACGCAGGGCCTTCTCCATGGCCATGGTCAACGTGTACTCGCCGATGGTGCTGCCGTCGGCGGCGCGCTCGCCCGATCCGGGGCGAGCCTGAAGCTCGATCGGCGGGACCAGGCGAGAGTCGAGCCGGTCCAGGTGCAGCTCGCGCTCCTTCTCGATGGTCACGATCTGCTCCAGCGGGCCGATCTTCTCCGCCAGGGCGCGCATCAGGGTCGTCTTGCCGTCGCCGCCGAAGCCGCTGATGACGATCGTCTTGCCGGCCTGCACGAGCGCCGTGAGGAACTCGGCGGCCAGGGGGCTCAGGGTGCCGTTGTCGACCAGCTGCTCCAGGGTGATGTTCACCAGCCGATGGATGCGGAATACGGCGGTGGGCCGCGTGGAGACCGGGCGGGCGGTGGCGGCCAGACGGACCGAGCCCATCAGGTCCATGTCCAGGTCGGGGTGGGCCGCAGAGAAGGGGCGGGACTCCTCCCCCGCGTTCGCGGCGAGGAACTGGAGCTCGGCCATCATCTGCTCATCGGTCTCGAAGACGGGAGGGCGGCGCTCCATGCTGCCGCCGGCCTTCTCCACCCAGACGTGGTCGGAACCGATCATGTGGATGTTCTCCACCCCGGGCTCGTCCACGAGTGCCTGGAATCGGCCCAGACGGAACATCGCATCGAAGGTGGCCTGGCGCAGTGCCGCCTGCTCTTCGGCAGTCCATGCGGCGTCGCGGCCGCCGGTCTGCACGTTCTCACGCATCTGCTCGATGATCGCGCGGTCGATGTGCCGCCAGCCCATGGCGTGCAGCTCGCTCTCGGGCAGGTCGATGCGGTCGGCGGTCTCCTCGGCGTGCCAGTCCACGGCCTTGGCGCGCAGCACGTCGACGATCGACCAGAAGCCCGTCAGCTCCGTGGTGTTGCTCGGCCGGGCCGGGGCGCTCTGCTCGGCCTGCGGTGCCGGCTCGGGCACAGCAGTCAGCGGCCGGGACAGCCCGGGCAGCTCAGCGGAATCGGTGGGAGACGGGGTAGTGCCCAGCGGGCGAGCCAGGTGAGCGCCGGCGGAGGCGGGGATCAGGGACGGCCGGGCCGGCTTGGCCGGGGTGCTCTCGGTCAGGAACGGGAGGTTGAGCAGGTCCAGGGACATGTCGGGGGTCTGATCCTTCATCGCTGCTCTCCTCCGGTCTCGGTGGGCATATCCGCCTCGATGAGCTGGCGGCGGGCCATCAGCGCGTCCGCGAGGGAGGCGTTGGCGGCACCGATGGCCCGCGTGTAGGAACGCAGCCTCCAGGACGTCGCCTGGGCGCCCCCGCCGAAGTGAGCGCCGGCTTCCGGGCTCTGGGGAAGGCGTCCACGCACCGGCAGGCCCAGCACCTTGGAGATGTCCTTGGAGGGGAACTCCTGGGCTCGATCTTCGACCACGAGCAGGGAGGACGTGTCCACTGCCCCCGCGGTGGCGCGGGCCTCCAGCACGGCCGGCAGATAGGCACGCGCCGCGGCCACGGAGACCAGGTCGCTGCGCACCACGACGCTCAGGTGGTCGCTGTCGCGCCAGAGCGCCTCCCGGCCGTGGGCGTTCTCGGAGCGGCCAGCGTCGACGATCACGTCGATGTCCTGGCCGGAGACGGCGCGCAGAGCCATCATCAACTCCGGCCAGAGGCCCCGCATGGATCGCGCGGCCAGCGGCTCGGACATGGCGGGCAGGAGCCAGCGGGAAGGCTGGCCAGCGTCCTGGCCCGTTCCCAGGTCGACGGCGTAGTCCCAGATGTCCTGCTCCGTCAGGGCCTGTCGCATGGAGTTGTGGGCGATGCCCATCAGGCCGCTGTCGGCCGGCATGCTGCCCTGCAACCACCCGGCGAGCACGGATGAGGGCTTGCTGACGTCGGCCTCCACGAGCAGCACAGGGCGCGGCCACTGCAACGTCATGGCCACGGCCGTGGTGCTCACCCCCGGGCTGACGCCGAAGGCCGCAAGGGTCAGGATGCTCACTTCTGCGCTCCCTGCATGATCACGCTGGCGGTGCCGGCGGCACCCCAGGTGGCGACCTTCTGGGCGTCGGCCTGCTTCACGCGCAGATCCACGGTGGTCTTCCCGCTGTTCTCGTCATGGTGGCTGGCCTCGACCACGGCCGCGACGGGGTCGTGATTCTGGTTCTCGTCACCGGCCTTGGTGTTCTGGTTGCCCGGGGTGAAGAGGACCTGGACGTGATCTCCTGCGGCCATCTCCCGGGCAGGCAGGCGCCCGACCTCCAGAGCCAGGCCCACCAGCGATTCTCCGTCCTCCACGCCCAAGGACGTTGCCGTGGACGTGCGCGTGATGGTGCTGCCCGGCTGGAGGTCGGTCGTGGCCACCTGCCCCTGGATCTGCTGGGCCTCGGTCGCGGGGACCAGCACGCTGGGGTCGCCAGCCACGCGCACGGACGAGAGCATGGAGGACTCGATCTTCTGCCCTCGCTCCACGGGAGCGTTCACCACCAGGTAGGGCTTGGCCTCGTTGGCCTGGGTCCCCACGAACGCGCCGAGGCCGCCCAGGGCAGCCAGGGCGACGGCGACAGCCACACCGCCCACGCGGCGCTTGGCCACCGGCGTCGGCGCAGGACGGCCCACGGGAGCCGCCGCGCTGGAGCCGGCCTCGCTGACGCGCGGGTTCTCGGTGGGGGTCACCTTGGGCGACCGCTTTCTCAGAGCCACCTTGGCCTGCCTTTCTCGCTACTGAGGGGACTGCACGGGGAGCGTATCAAACCTGCCAGCCGTAATAGCAGGTGGCTTGGTCCTTCACCAGACATAAAGCCCGGACCGCCCCCTCATGTCCCTCTGTACGGTAGACATTTCTGCATGAGCGCCCCCGCATCCCCCCTCGACACGGCCGTCGTCGCGTTCAACTCCACGCTGCGCATGCGCATCCTCGTGCTGATCGCCCGCTCCCCCGGCCTCGGCGCCCACGACCTCGCCACGTCCCTGGACACCCCCCGCGCAACCCTCTCCCTGAACCTGCGCACCCTCGAGGAAGCCGGCCTGCTGACCTCCAGCGACACCTCCGAAGCGCGCCGGGGCCGACGCCTGACCTACCGCCTCAACCGGGAGGCCTACAGCGCGATGATCGAGGCCCTGGGCGCGATCGTCGAGCGGTGACCTCATGCCATACCGGCACCACATCAGGAGTGCCGTTCATGCCATAACACCGCCGTATGCGCGCCAGTCCCCAACCGTCCGCTACACCAGTTGCACGCCATACCACTGAGGGAAATCTCTCGGTATTTCCCGAGAGATGCAGTAGACTGGAGGAGTCAGATCACAGGGAACCTAGGAGGTCCTCATGTCCACCCCTGCGCGCTCATACGCCATCCCAGGCGTCCTGGCGGTCGCCAACGGCAAGGGCGGTACCGGCAAGACGTCGCTGGTCGCCAACCTCTCCGGTCTGGCCGCGGCCGCCGGCATCCGCACCCTCACCATCGACCTGGATCCCCAGGGCAACCTCTCCCCCGACCTCGGTCTAGGGAAGTCGGACGGAATCGAGCTGCGTCGAGCCCTCGAAGATGGGGCGCCGCTGCCGATCTCCACGGATCCCATGCGCCCAGGCCTGGGCGTCGTTCGCGGCGGCCCTCGTTTGGCCGACATCATCAGCCTGCTGGTGGCACGCGGCTACGACGCCCCGCCCCTCGGGGCTCTTCTGCACCGGAGCCTGAGCCAGGTCATGGAGGAGTGGGACCTGGTCGTCATCGACACACCCCCGGGAGACCGCGCCCTGGTCGAGGCCGCCTTCAGCGTCGCCGAGGGCGTGGTCATCGTCTCCAAGACGGATCTCCGCTCCCTCGACGGCGTCGCTGTGACGGCCGAGCGCTTCCAGGCCGTTCACGAGACCACGAACCCCGACGTGCAGCTGTTGGGCCTGGCGCTGTTCGACGTGGAGGCGCGCGCCGTGAAGATCGAGCGAGAGGCCCGCCAGGCGCTCGAGCAGATGCTCCAGGGGCTGGCCTTCGACGAGGCCGTCTTCACCGCCCGTATTCGGCACGCCGCCGGCGCCGCCCAGGACCTGCGCAAGAGCGGACGCCTGGTGCACGAGCTCGAGAGCGATGTGGCCCGCGCTCACCGAGAGCGCTTCGCGCGCATCAAGGCCGGTGAAGCCTCGACCTTCCATGCGTCGACCATGGATGGCCTGGCAGGGGACTACGCCGCACTGGCCCAGGAGATTCTGGGACGCCTGAGCGCCCTGGGCCAGGACGAGGAGGAGGACGCCTGAGATGGAGACCCCCAATCGAGCAGACGGACTCGGCGCTGTGTTCAACGCGCGTGGCCGGGGCAAGAAGAAGCCGGCGGAGAAGGTCGACTCTGTGCCATACGCCATGCCAGAAACCACGCCAGATGCCACACCGGAATCCACGCAGGACACCACACCGGAAACGGTACCTGTCGCCACGCGGGAGACCGCACCGGAACTGATGCCAGACGTGAGGCGCGCGGTCCCGCAGGAAGGCGCGCAGGTGGCCGAGCTGGACCGTGAGGACGCCCCCGAAGAGGAAGAGCTGGTCGTGCGCAACACGGCCGTCTACCTCCCCGTCCCGGTCCTGGAGCGGCTGAGGGCCGCGGCCGCCAAGCGGCATCGGACCTACACGGACCTGCTGATCGACGCGTTCGACGAGCTCAGCGACGATCAGCTCTTGGCGGCCTGCGGGCACAAGCCGCGTGCGGACGGGGGGATGCCGCGTGGGCGCCGAGGTGCCGCGCGCGGCCAGGGGGGCGTGCAGGTGCAGCTGCGCCTGGATCAGGAGCAGCGGGGTTGGCTGGATGAGCAGGTGGCCCGTCTAGGCGCCCCCTCCCGGAGCGCCATGGTCGCCTCGGTGTACGACGCCTGGCTGCCGAAGAGCTGAGCCGGCATGAGCAGGGGGGGCGGCCCGGCATGGCCGCCCCCTTCGTGGTGCATCAGCCCACGCGCAGGTGCCGGGGGCGCTGGTGGGCTGCCTGCGGGACGTGGGTGGCGGAGGGGTGCAGGCGCAGGCCGGAGTCCACCACGGCCACCTTCGCCTGGGGGTAGATCAGCTTCACGGGCTCGAGGTTCTTCAAGAAGGCGGCCTTGAACTGGCGCGGCTGAGCGTACTGGGCGCCGAACTGGGTCTCCAGCTGGTGCCAGGAGACGGTGGTGGTGCGCTGAAGCGTGGACATCCGGTAGGAGAGCCAGACGTAGAGGTCCATGCGCATGGGGGAGCCGCCCAGGGCTGCCAGGGCGGAGGAGAGAACCGGAACGGGGGAGCGCATGACCTCCTCGAAGTAGGGCTCGCTGAGCTCGATGCGCGCATGGTCTGCCCCACGCTGGTACGTGAGCTCGTAGCGGTGGGCCACGTGCATGTTCTGGCCGCTGAGGGTGCGCCGGCCGGGCGTCTCGCGGCTGGTCTCGATGATGATCGAGGTCGTGCTGAGCCGGTGGAGCTGGTCCATCACACGGCGCTGATTCGCCCCGGAGGGGTAGGTGCCGACGCTGGAGAGGAACGCGCGCAGGGAGGGGCCGGGGTCCAGGTGGCGGGAGCGGGTGCGCACGGCCTCGGTGGACATCCAGGTGAGCAGGGAGCGGGCCAGGACGCCGAAGGGGAAGCCAGCCGGGCCGGGGGAGAGCGTCAGGGTGGTGTCTCCGTTGCGTCGGCTCCAGTGGGGGACCGTGGCTCCGGGGTCGCGGTAGGGCAGGCTCAGCTGGGCCCAGATGCGGGTGGAGAAGGCGACCTCGCCGGGGTTCTGCTCGATCTCCTCGCTGAGCTCGAGCAGCCGCAGGCGCCTGGGTGAGAGGGCCGGGCGCGTGGCCGCTTCGATGGAGGTGATGTCCGGCGTGTGGTTCATGGCTGAGGTGACCTTTCGGACCCGATGACGGGTGGGCGTGGAGGGGACGGAGCGGGTGTGGAGAACTGCGGTCGCCGGGGAGTTATCCACGTGCATCTTGTGACGGGGGCTCAT